>NZ_JBVHVT010000156.1:0-7817 GCF_055564695.1 Streptomyces sp. NPDC029014 | reverse complement strand
TCGGCGTCAAGCTGACCACCCTGCGCCCGGAGCAGGCCGCGTACATCGGCGTCGACGTCGACGGCCCGTACAAGCCGGACCACTACCGCTACTGACCCCGGCCCACGGCCGGTCCCGCCGTCGAGCCGGGTTCGAGGACCCGGCTCGGTGCGGGGACGGCCGAGTCCGCCTGCACGGATCTTCCAGCGGTGCTCCAGGCCGGACGGTCAGGCTCGCAGCACCGGAGAGAAGAGTGGGGGACAGTCGATGAGACGGGTAGTCATCACCGGAGTCGGGGTCGTCGCCCCGGGGGCGACGGGCGCCGGGGCGTACTGGGAACTGCTCACGGCCGGCCGCACCGCCACCCGTGCCATCACCCTGTTCGACGCGTCCTCCTACCGGTCCCGGATCGCCGCCGAGGCGGACTTCGACCCCGCCGCCCACGGATTCGGCGCCGAGGACACCGCGCGCCTGGACCGCGCCGCGCTGTTCGCGCTGACCAGCGCCCGCGAGGCGATCGCCGACAGCGGCGTCGCCGACGGCCTCGACCCGCTGCGCACCGGCGTCAGCCTCGGCAGCGCCGTGGGCTGCACCACCGGACTCGACACCGAGTACGCGGCCGTCAGCGCCGGCGGCACCCGGTGGAACGTCGACCACACCAAGGCCGTCGCCCACCTCTACGACTACTTCACCCCCGGCTCGCTGGCCGCCGAAGTGGCCCGCGACAGCGGCGCCCAGGGCCCGGTCGCGCTCGTCTCCACCGGGTGCACCTCCGGCCTCGACTCCATCGGCCACGCCGTCGAGCTGATCCGCGAGGGCACCGCCGACGTGATGGTCACGGGCGCCACCGAGGCCCCGATCTCCCCGATCACCGTGGCCTGCTTCGACGCGATCCGCGCCACCTCGGCCCGCAACGACGACCCGGCGACCGCCTCCCGCCCCTTCGACCGCACCCGGAACGGATTCGTCCTCGGCGAGGGCGCGGCCGTCCTGGTCCTGGAGGAACTCGACCGGGCCCGCCGGCGCGGCGCCCGGATCTACGCCGAGGTCTCCGGCTTCGCCAGCCGCAGCAACGCCTACCACATGACCGGGTTGCGCTCCGACGGCGCCGAGATGGCCCAGGCCATCACCGCCGCGCTCGCCGAGGCCCGCCTGGACGCCTCCGCCGTCGACTACGTCAGCGCGCACGGCTCGGGCACCAAGCAGAACGACAAGCACGAGACCGCGGCCTTCAAGCGGAGCCTGGGACAGCGCGCCTACGAGGTGCCCGTCAGCTCCATCAAGTCGATGATCGGGCACTCGCTCGGCGCCATCGGCTCACTGGAGGTGGTGGCCAGCGCCCTGGCCATCGCGCACAACACCGTGCCGCCCACCGCCAACCTGCACGAGGCCGACCCGGACTGCGACCTGGACTACGTCCCGCTCACCGCGCGCGAGCACCGCACCGACGCCGTCCTCAGCGTCGGCAGCGGATTCGGCGGGTTCCAGAGCGCCATGGTCCTGAACCGCCCGAGTCTGAAGGAAGCCGCATGACCGCCGCCACCCCCGACCCGTCCGGCGCCCCGGCCGGGACCGCCACCGCCGTCTTCACCGGCGTCGGCGTCACCGCCCCCAACGGGCTGGGCGCCCGGGCCTGGTGGGACGCCGTCCTGCGCGGCGAGAGCGGGATCCGCCCGCTGACCCGCTTCGACGCGAGCGGCTACCCCGTACGGCTGGCCGGCGAGGTCCCCGGCTTCGTCGACGAGGACCACATCCCCAGCCGGCTGCTGCCGCAGACCGACCGCGTCACCCGGCTCTCGCTCGCCGCCGCCAAGGAGGCCCTCGACGACGCGGGCGCCGACCCCGCGCAGCTGCCCGAGTTCGGCGCGGGCGTGGTCACCGCCGCCTCCGCCGGCGGCTTCGAGTTCGGCCAGCGCGAGCTGGAGGCGCTGTGGAGCAAGGGCGGCCAGTACGTCAGCGCCTACCAGTCCTTCGCCTGGTTCTACGCCGTCAACTCAGGCCAGATCTCCATCCGGCACGGGCTGCGCGGCCCCAGCGGCGTCGTGGTCACCGAAGGGGCAGGCGGGCTGGACGCCGTCGCCCAGGCCCGCCGCCAGCTGCGCAAGGGCGCCTCCCTGATGGTGACCGGCGCCGTCGACGCCGGGATCTGCCCCTGGGGCTGGGCCGCGCACCTGGCCGAAGGCGGCATGAGCCGGGTCCCCGACCCTGCCCGCGCCTACCTGCCCTTCGACGCCGACGCCTCCGGCCACGTCGTCGGCGAGGGCGGCGCCCTGCTGGTCCTGGAGGACGGGGCGGCGGCCCGGGCCCGCGGCGCCCGCGTCTACGGCTCCTTCGCCGGCCACGCATCCACCTTCGACGGCCCCGACACGCCCCGGCTCGCCGACGCGGCCCGGCTGGCCCTCGCCGACGCCGGACTGGCCCCCGGCGACGTCGACGTCGTCTTCGCCGACGCCGCGGGCGAGCGCACCGCCGACCGCGCCGAAGCCGAGGCGATCACCGCCCTGTTCGGCCCGCGGGGCGTCCCCGTCACCGCCCCCAAGTCCATGACCGGCCGCCTGCTGTCCGGCGGGGCCTCCCTCGACCTCGCGGCCGCCCTCTTCAGCCTCCGCGACCAGGTGATCCCGCCGACCACCGGCACCACCGCACCCGCCGACGACTGCCCCGTCGACCTGGTCACCGGCGCCCCCCGGACCGGCACCGCCCTGCGCACCGCCCTGGTGCTGGCCCGCGGCAGGGGCGGCTTCAACGCCGCCGCCGTCATCCGCGCCGCCTGACGCCTGCCACCCCCCCCGCCCGTCCATCCCCGAACACCGTGAACCGCCAAGAGGAGAACCCGATGCGGCACCTGGAGCTGACCGACCTGACCCGCCTGCTGCGCGAGTGCGCCGGCGAGGACGAGGGCGTGGACATGGACGGCGACGTCCTGGACGTGCTCTTCCTCGACCTCGGCTACGACTCCCTGGCGCTGCTGCAGACCACCGGGCGCATCGAGCGCGACTTCGACATCACCCTCGACGAGGAGGCCGTCGACGAGGCCGAGACCCCCCGCCAGTACCTCGCACTCGTCAACCGCGTCCTGTCCGCCCGCGTCTCCGCCTGACCCCGCGGCCGCCGCCCTCCCGCGCCCGCGGAGTCATGCGGCGCCCCGGCACCCAGACGCCCGTACGCGCACCCGACCGAAGGAAGGACCGGCCGTGTCCCCCGTCCCGACCGAGACGACCGATGCCCGCACCACCCCGATCGCGGACGGGGTGTACGCCTACGTCCAGGGCGACGGCGGCTGGTGCCTGAACAACGCGGGCCTGGTCACCGGCGGGAACGGGCAGAGCCTGCTCGTGGACACCGCCGCCACCGAGCGGCGCGCCCGGGCGCTGCGCGCGGAGGTGCTGCGGATCGCCGGACGGCCGCCGCGCACCCTGGTCAACACGCACTTCCACGGGGACCACACCTTCGGGAACCACCTGTTCCCCGAGGCGGTGGTCATCGCCCACGAGGAGACCCGGGCCATGATGGACCTGGCCGGGTTCCACCTGACCGGGCTGTGGCCGGACGTCTGCTGGGGCGACCTGGAGATCGCCCTGCCGGACGTCACCTACCGCGACACCCTGACCCTGCACGTCGGCGGCGTACGGGTGGAACTGCTGCACCTCGGGCCGGCCGCGCACACGACCAACGACACCGCGGTGTGGCTGCCCGAGCAGCGGGTGCTGTTCGCGGGCGACCTGCTGATGTCGGGGGCGGCCCCGTTCTGCCTGATGGGGTCCGTCTCCGGATCGCTCGCCGCGATGGAGCGGCTGCGCTCCCTGGGCGCCGAGACGGTGGTCCCGGGCCACGGGCCGGTCGGCGGCCCCGAGCTGATCGACGCCAACGAGGCCTACTTCCGCTGGATCGCCGCCCTCGCCGAGCGCGGGGCCGCCGCCGGGCTGACACCGCTCGAACTGGCCGCCGGAGCCGGCGAGGGGCCCCTGCCGGGGCTGCTCGACGCCGAACGCCTCGTACCGAACCTGCACCGGGCGTACGCCGAACTGGCCGGTGCCGCCCCCGGCCGACCGCTCGACGTGGCCGCCCTGTTCCGGGAGATGGCCGAGTTCCACGGCGGCCTGCCCGCCTGCCGCGCCTGACCGCACGCCCCCGCCCGGTCGCACCGCACCACCCCGCACCGCACCGTCCCGCCCCGCCCCGCGCGCCCTCGAGTCGTGTTCGTGCGGACGTCGAGCGGGCCGGGGGACCGTGGGGGCAACGAACGCGGTTCTGGAGGTACACCGATGACGACAGAGACGAAGCGGGCCGCCCTGGTCACCGGGGGCACGAGCGGGATCGGCCTGGCAGTGGTCCGCGACCTCGCCCGCCGCGGCCACCGCGTGTTCCTCTGCGCCCGCACCGAACAGCAGGTCCGGCAGACCGTCGAGGAGCTGCGGGCCGAGGGCCTCGACGTCGACGGGGCCGCCGCGGACGTCCGCGACGCCGCGTCCGTCAAGGCGCTCGTCGCCTCCGCGGTCGAAGCCTTCGGCCCGCTCTCGATCCTGGTGAACAACGCGGGCCGCAGCGGCGGCGGTCCGACGGCCGACGTCACCGACGAGCTCTGGTACGACGTCATCGACACCAACCTCAACAGCGTCTTCCGGGTGACCCGCGAGGTGCTCAAGCACGGCGGCCTGGAGGGCGCCCCCTGGGGCCGCATCATCAACATCGCCTCGACCGCCGGCAAGCAGGGCGTGGTGCTCGGCGCCCCCTACTCGGCGTCCAAGCACGGGGTCGTCGGCTTCACCAAGGCGCTCGGCAACGAGCTCGCCCCCACCGGCATCACCGTCAACGCGGTCTGCCCCGGGTACGTCGAGACCCCCATGGCCCAGCGGGTGCGCTCCGGCTACGCCGCCGCGTACGACACCACCGAGGAGGCGATCATGCAGAGGTTCACCGCGAAGATCCCGCTCGGCCGCTACTCCACCCCCGAGGAGGTGGCCGGCCTCGTCGGCTACCTGACCACCGACACGGCCTCCTCCCTCACCTCCCAGGCGCTCAACGTCTGCGGCGGCCTCGGCAACTTCTGATACGGAAAGCAGGACTTCGACGATGACCGCTGAGCGAGTCCACCGCACCACGCACGAGGTGAGCCTGGCCGCCCCCGCCGGCGTGGTCTACAACCTCGTCGCCGACGCGGCCAAGTGGCCGCTGTACTTCCCGCCCAACGTCCACGTCGAGCAGATCGAGTCGGACGGTTCCCGCGAGCGCCTGCGGATGTGGGCCACCGCCAACGGCCAGGTCAAGTCCTGGACCTCCCGGCGCGCCCTGGACGCGGCCCGGCACCGGATCGACTTCCGCCAGGAGGTCCCCGCGGCCCCGCTGGAGTCGATGGGCGGCAGCTGGATCATCGAGCCGCGCGGCACCGACGCCTGCCGGCTGGTGCTGCTGCACGACTTCGCCGTCGCCGGCGACGACGCCGACGACGTGGCGTGGGTGGAGCGGGCCACCGACACCAACAGCCGCGCCGAGCTCGACACCGTCAAGCGGCTCGCCGAGGGCTTCGACCGCCTCGACGACCTCGAACTCTCCTTCGAGGACTCCGTCCGCGTCGACGCCCCGGCCGAGCTCGTCTACGAGTTCCTGCACCGCGTCCAGGACTGGCCCGAGCGCATCCCGCACGTCTCCCGCCTCGACGTCACCGAGCCGGAGCCGGGCGTGCAGGTCATGTCCATGGACACCCTGACGGCGGACGGCCGCTCCCACACCACCGAGTCGGTCCGCGTCTGCTTCCCGCAGGCCCGCCGTATCGTCTACAAGCAGACGGCCACGCCGTTGCTGATGGCGGCCCACACCGGCGAGTGGTCCCTCGTCGAGGACGCGATGGGCGTGACCGTCACCTCGCAGCACAGCGTCGTCCTGCGCGAGGAGAACATCACGGCCGTGCTGGGCGCCGGCGCCACCGTCGCCGACTGCCGCCGCTACGTCCGCGAGGCGCTCGGCCGCAACAGCACGGCCACCCTCGCCCTCGCCGAGGCCCACGCCCACGCCCACGTCCAGGCCGGCACCAGGACCCCGGCCCCGCCCGCGGCCCGCGCGGCCTAGGGCCAGCTCGCAGCGCGAGGCCCTGTTCGTGGACCCGCAGCGGCGCCTCGTCCTCGAAACCGCCCGGCCCGGTGCGGACGCCCTGGTGGCAGCCTCGGAACGGCCGATGCGGCCAGCGCCCGCATCGCGGCCCGCGACGGCTCCGACCGCCGCGACGCGGTGGCCGCTGCCGGCCGACACCGCCGGGGAACGCCCGCTGACGGCCGTGGTGCACCTCCGGCCGTCAGCGACGGCGGCGTCGTCGGCAACCTGACGCCCGAGCGGTTCGCCCGCGTCCTCGCCCCCCCCGAGCTGGCCGGCGCCCGGCACCTGCACGAGCGCACCCGCGAACTGGACCTGGCCGCGTTCGCCCCGTTCTCCTCCGGCGCCGGCACCCTCGGATCGCCTGGCCAGTCCGACTACGCCGCCGCCGACGTCTTCGTGGACGCGCTCGCCACCCACCGGCTCGCGCCGCGGCCTGCCCGCCACCAGCCTCGCCCGGGGCCTGTGGGCCGAGAGGGCGCAGGCCTGACCGCCCAGCTGGGCGAGGCGGAGCCCGCCCGGATGCGGCGCCAGGGCGCGAGGGCCCTGACCGCTGCCGAGGTCCTCGCCCTCTTCGACGCGGCCCCGCTGCCGGCCCCGCTGCCGGCCCTGGTCCGTACGTAGCCCAGGAAGGCAAAGGGAGTCCGCGGAGGTGCCCAGCACGCTCGCCTTCGACCACCCGACGCCGCGCGCCATCGCCGGATTCCTCACCGACGACGAAATGGACGCCGTACTCGGAACGATCTGCCCCCCTCGGCGAATGGCGAATTCTTTTCCCTCTTTCAAGGAATCCGGGGTCGCCGTTCGAGGATTTATATGCCAGACTTTTTTCGTCGATTGATTGCAGGAGGTACGTATGGCTGACAAGTCGTTCGACGAGGGCATTGATCAGGATGCCAAGGAGAAGTTCCGTGAGGCGCTGGAGCGCAAGAGCAACTCGAGCCGCTCCCGCCTGGCGCACGAAGACGGCCGGCTCAGGGTCAAGGCCATGAGCGGCTCGGCCGGCCAGAAGCGGTACTTCCGCAGGAAGACCGGCTGATCTCCACCGCCTGCGCCGCTGCCGCCGTTCCCCCGGGAACGGCGGCAGCGGTATTTCTGCGTGCGTTCCGGAGGATCTGCGCTCGAAGGCTGCTGGAAATTCGCGTGAGAGCCGCTCGAATCCTGCTGGAATTCTGCTGGAGAATTCCGTGGAACCTGGTGGAATCAGGCCATGGGCGGACCGGTGCCCACGTGGATTTCCGTACGCATGTCCGTGCGGAACCCGAGTCGGGCTGTAGTGCTGCCTCCGATGCTGGACCAGTGGTACCGGACGCTCCCGGTGCCCGTGCCTGCGTCCGACGTCGAAAGGGCCCCCATGAGCACCGCCGAGGAACGACCGCCGGCGACCGTTCCCGCCCCGCGGGCGCCCCGAGCCACCGTCCAGGACCCTTTCCTGGCCCTGGCCATGGCGTCGATCCGGATCGCCAAGGGCAACCCGACCGCCGAGGAGACGGCCGCCCTGGCCGTCCTGCTGACGGCCCGTCTGCGCCGGCTCCACGAGGCCCGGCGGTCGGCGGTCGCCGAGCCCCGCACCCCGCGCCGCCGCCCCCGGCCCCACCGGCCGTCCGTCCCGTTCCGTGCCCCGGGCTCCTGGGCCTCCTGACGTACGGGAACACGGGAGGGGAGGCGGAACCCGTTCCGGCTGCCCTCCCCTTTTCCCTGAGCTGGGCGCTTTTGCTCCGGCGAGGTCGTCCCGCGTCCCCCAGCGACGG
>NZ_JBVHVT010000155.1:0-7945 GCF_055564695.1 Streptomyces sp. NPDC029014 | reverse complement strand
AGGGGGCACCCAGGAAACAACCCCCCCCCCCCCCCCCCCCCCACCCCCCTCCCCCCCCCCCCCCCCCCCCCCCCCCCCCCCCCCCCCCCCCCCCCCCCCGGCGTCGTGTTGCCGTTGCCGCCGCACACGCCCCGGATCAGGCGGCTGCCCGGTCGTCCGTCCGGACGGCTGCCGGGGCGTCCGCGCCGACGACGCACCACTCCAGGACCGCCATCGCGGCCGTCATCTTGTGGTGGGCCTGGCGCCAGGCGAGGCTGCGCTCCCCGTCCAGGACCTCGGCGGTGACCTCCTGGCCGCGCACGGCGGGCAGGTCGTGCAGGAAGACCGTGTCCGGCCCGCTGAACCGCTCCATGAACTCCCGGTCGATCCGGAACCCTTCGAAGTCGGCCAGCCAGTCCGGGTTCGCCTTCGGCACGCCCATCGTCTGCCAGCGGCTCGTGTAGACCGCGTCCACCGGTCCCGACACCTCGTCGGGCGAGGTCACCTGGCTGACCAGGGCCCGCCCGCCGCCGAGCCGGTCGACCAGGTCGAGGGTGGCCCGCGGCACCTCGTACCCCTTGGGGCAGAGCAGGGTCAGCCGCAGTCCGGGCGTGAGCGCCGCGGCCAGCGCCAGCGCGGCACCCGAGCTGTTCCCCTCGCCCACGGCCAGCACGTGCAGCCCCGCCAGGTCGCCGAAGGCCTCGGCGAGGGTGGCGAGGTCGGCGATGGCCTGGGTCGGGTGCTCGTCCAGGCTCAGGGCGTTGACGACGGCGAGGTCGGGGCTGCTGCCGAGCCGCCGGATCTCGTCCACGTCCCCGTTGGTGCGGACGACGAGCGCGTCCAGGTACTCGCCCAGCACTCGGGCGGTGTCCTCGACCGTTTCCCCGGTGCTGAGCTGGAGCTCGTCCGGGCCGAAGGTGATGACGTCCGCACCGAGACGGACGGCGCCGCTCCAGAACGAGGTACGGGTCCGCGTCGAGGACTTGCGGAAGAAGACGCCGACCCGACGGCCGGCCAGCGGCCGCTCGTCCACCTCCCCGCGGCCGAAGGCGACCGCGCGCCGGACGATGAGGGCGAGTTCCTCGGAGGTCAGATCGGAGAGCGAGATGAGATTGCGCATGACGGTGTGCCGTCACCTTTCTTCCGGGTAAACGGGAAACGGGAATCCGAACGGGAACGGGAGCGGGGGAGGGGAGAGGGAGGGGGAGGGAGGGAGGGAGGAGCGGAACGGGGGACGGGGGGAGGGGAACGGGGGACGGGGACGGGGAGAGAAGCCGTCGGGCCGGCGGCTACGCGGTGCCGCTGGCCACGAGCTGCGCCGCGGGCGGCGTGCCGCCGCTCGCGGCGGCCGCGTACCCGCCGGCCGCCACGAGTTCGCGTACGAGGTGCAGCACCGCGAACCGGCCGGGCCGGCCGGCGGCGCCGCCGGGCTCGGCGGGGAGCTGACGGATCAGGCCGTGCAGCAGCAGGGCGTGCACGTCCTGCGCCGCTTCGACCGGCGGGACGCCCAGGGCGCGGGCCACCTCCTCGACCGTCCACGGGGAGTCCAGCGACACCGCCGCGGCGAGCAGCGCCTTCCCGCGCGGCCGGAGCCCCGTGACGGCCACGGACAGCAGGTCGCCCAGCGCGGCGGCGGTGCCGGAGGAGAGCGAGGCGGGCCCGTCGACCAGGGTCAGCGGCCGCTCCCGGGCCATCGCCAGCAGCTGGTCGAGCGAGTAGAGCAGCAGCCATGAGGCGGCCGCCTCCAGGGCCTGCGGGATGCCGTCCAGCGCCTCGCAGACCTCGGCCACGGTGGCCGTGACCGAGTCGGTGAGCAGCAGGTCGGGGCGCATGTGGCTGACGTACGACAGCATCAGCTCGACCGCGGGCCGGTCCGCGCTGAGCGAGTCGCCGGGCAGCGGGCGGCCGGCCGGCGGCCCGGACCGGCAGGTCGTGGGCAGGGGCGCGAGGGGCAGCAGTCGGCCCCCGGGGAAGTGGTGCGAACGCCGGGCGGTGAGCAGGACCTTGAGCCGCCGGCAGGACTGCAGCAGGTGCATCAGGGTCGGGCTGGCGGCGGGTGACACCTCGTGACCGTCCAGGACGAGCAGGGTGGCCTTGTCCCCGAAGAACGCGGCCAGTTCCTCGTGGTTGCCGCCCTCCGCTATCAGCGAGCGGACCCAGCTGACCATCGCCGACTGCGGTCTGCCGGGTGCCTGGGCCAGCACGTCGTCCGGGCGGTCCATCGGCAGCCACAGCACGGGCATCTCGCCGTGGGCGTGCACCCGAAGGGCGGCCTCCTGGGCGAGCCGGGACTTCCCCACGCCCGGCAGCCCCACGATCGTCACCAGGCGTTCCCGCTCGCTGCCGAGCAGCTCGTCCAGGGCCCGCAGTTCGGCCCCGCGGCCGAACAGGCTGCGCAGCGGCGTCGGCGGGAAGGCGAACTCGGCGCTGTACACGTCGCGCAGGGCCTTGCCCGTCGAGGCGCCCTCGACGGCGAGCTCCAGGGCGGCGCGGCGCGTGTCACTGAGGCGCATGGCATCGGCCAGGAGGCGGATGGTGTCCTTGCGGGGGCGCCCCACCTGGCCCCGCTCCAAATTGCGGATCGCGCGGACGCTGACCGTCGAGAGCCCGGCAAGCTGTTCCTGGGTGAGCCCGGCCGTCCCGCGGGCGCTCCGCAGCGCGGCGCCGAATTCCGCCGACGGAGCCTGACGGTTCGTCATCGATGTCTCCCTGGTCTGGATGCTTACGGGAGTACCTTCCGCGACCGCCTTCCTGTTCCCTTCCCGCGGCGATACCGATTCCGGGGGAAGGGAAAGGACCGGGTTCCCGCGGCCGGCAACTGCCGCTGCGCTGCCGCCGCCGACGCCGGTGACGCCCCCGGCCGGCTCCTAGTCTCGTGGTCGTAGGGAGTTCCGAACGCACCGGACCGCGAGACCGCGCGACCGGGACCGCGAGACTGCGCGACCTCCTTCTCCCGTTGTCATCAATGATGTGGACGAAGCGAAGAATGAAGCCTGCAGAATTGGCGACCTGTAACCGCCCGGCGTCACTCGACGTGGTCGTCACCGGACTGCCGTCCGACGCCCACACCTGGAACCTCGTATTCATTCAGCTGATGCTGGAGGACCTCGGGCACGGGGTCGTCAACCTGGGGTCCTGTATTCCCGAGGACGAAATCGTCGAGTCCTGCGCGAAATACCAGCCCGACCTGCTGGTCGTCAGCAGCGTCAACGGCCACGGGTTCAACGACGCCAGGCCGCTGATCGGCGCCCTGCGGTCCCGCCCGGAACTGGACGGCATGCCCGTCGTCATCGGCGGCAAGCTCGGCGTCTCCGGCGACCGGCAGGAGGAGCAGGCGCAGGAACTGATGGCGGCCGGATTCGACGCCGTCTTCCAGGAGGGCGTCGAACTGGCCTCCTTCGAGGCCTTCGTCGGCTCACTGAACAGAGAGGTGGTCCGGTGACCGGCCCGCTCCGACGGACGGCCCCGCCGCCGTCCCCATCCCCGTCCCCGTCCCCGTCCCCGCTCCGGCCGTCCCCGCTCCGGCCGTCCCCGCCGACCCGGTCCCCCGGCACGGCCACCGTGCACACGGCCCGGACGTCCTTCGGACGGTACGTGGCGGACGCCCGCGCCCGAGGCGTCCTCGTGGTGCAGCCGCGGATGGGGTTCTCCGACCCCACCCTGATGCGGGCGGGCCTCCGGGCTACCAAGGCCGCCGCCCGGGCCGCCGTCGGCACCGTCACCATCGACAGCTACACCCGGGTGGGCGACGAGCAGGCGGCGGTGCGCGCCCTCAACGACGGCGTCCCCCTCAACGGCTACCCGATCACCTCGTTCAGCCCGCACACCTCGCGCTGGGTCCTGGACGGGGTGCGCGACGCCTCGTTCCCCGTACAGATCCGGCACGGTTCGGCGCGCCCCCAGCGGATCATCGCCGCCCTGGCGATGCTCGGCCTGGACGCTACCGAGGGCGGCCCCGTCTCGTACTGCCTCCCGTACGGGCGCACCCCGCTGGTCGACTCCGTGCGCAACTGGCAGCAGAGCTGCGAGTTCCTCGCCTCGCTCCGCTCCACCGGCACCGAACCCCACCTGGAGACCTTCGGCGGCTGCATGCTGGGCCAGCTCTGCCCGCCCGGTCTGCTCGTGGCGATCAGCGCCCTCGAAGCGCTCTTCTTCCACCGGGCGGGACTGCGGTCGATCTCACTGAGCTACGCCCAGCAGACCAGCCCCGAACAGGACCGGCAGGCGGTCCACGCCCTGCGGCGGCTCGCGGCCGAGCTGCTGCCGGACACCGACTGGCACATCGTCCTGTACACCTACATGGGACTGTACCCGCGCTCTCCCGAAGGGGCGCTGGAACTGCTGGAGCGGTCGGCCGAACTCGCCGTGCACACCGGCGCGGCCCGACTGATCGTGAAGACGGTCGCGGAAGCACACCGCATCCCCACCGTCGCCGAGAACGTCCAGGCACTGCGCGTCGCCTCGGCCGCCGCCGCCCGGGCCGCCGGTCCCGCCACCGCCACCGGCGCCGTCGAACCGGCGGAAGCCGCCGACAACCCGGTCTACGCAGAGGCCCGCGCCCTCGTGGACGCCGTGCTGAACCTCGACGGGGACATCGGGCAGGCGCTGCTGAAGGCCTTCGAACGCGGCTATCTCGACGTCCCCTACTGCCTGCACCCCGACAACGCGGGCCGCACCCGCAGCTACATCGACGGCTCGGGCCGGCTGACCTGGTCCGAGATCGGGTCGATGCCCCTCGCCCGCAGCAGCCGGCGCAGCGGGCGGCTCACCGCCCGGGGCCTCTACGACGCCCTGTCGTTCGTCCAGAGCCGGCACGACGACCCCGCCCTCACACCGACCCCTTCGCCGACCCGGCGCCGTCCCCTCGCCGGCCTGTCCGGCGGCACTTCCAGGAGCTAGCACCCATGAGCGTGGTAACCGCCCACACACCCGCGCCGGTCCCGTCCGCCGCGCCCGCCCCGCCGGCCCGGTCCGACCGGCCGTCCGCGCCCGTCCTCCCGGCCTCCATCGACGCGCACCTGGCCTCCGAGGAGACCCGCGCCACCCTGCGCGTCCAGAGCCGCATGCTCGCCGCCACCCGCGCCTTCCTGACCGGCCGCGGCTTCCAGGAACTCCTGCCCCCGGTCATCGGCCCGGTGACCGACCCCGGCATCCGCGGCTCCAAGCAGGTGGACGTCGACTTCTACGGCCACAAGTACAAGCTGATGACCAGCGCCATCCTCTACAAGCAGGCGTCGCTGACCGCCTTCGACAAGATCTTCTACATCGCCCCCAACGTGCGGCTCGAACCCCTGGAGACCGCCGTCACCCACCGCCACCTCGCCGAGTTCCACCAGATCGACGTGGAGATCCGCGACGCCCGCCGCGAGGACGCGATGGCCGTCGCCGAAGCACTGGTCTCCCACGTCGTCACCGAGGTCGTCCGGGACCTGCCCGCCGAACTGGAGCTCCTCGGCCGGGACGCGGACGCCCTGCGCGAGGCCGTCACCCAGGCCTTCGGCCGGGTCGGTCACGCCGAGGCCACCGCCGACCTGATCGCCCTCGGCCACCCGCAGGACCCCGCCGCCGAGATCGACTGGGAGGGCGAGGAGAAGATATCCGCCGCGTCGGCCCGTCCGTTCTTCGTCGTCGACTACCCCAAGGGCTCCCGCGGCTTCTACGACTGCGAGCGCGCCGACGCCCCCGGCGTCCTGCGCAACTTCGACCTCATCGCCCCCGAGGGCTACGGCGAACTCGCCAGCGGCAGCGAACGCGAGCACGACTACGCCACCCTCGTCACCCGCATGCGGGAGACGGGCGAGAACCCCGCCAAGTACGGCTGGTACCTGGACCTGGCCCGCCGCGGCATCCCCGCCAGCTCCGGGTTCGGCATCGGACTGGAGCGCTTCACCCGGTACGTCACCGGCCGCCGCGCCGTCTGGCAGGCCAGCGCCTACCCGAAGCTCCCCGGGGTGGTCTCCGCATGAGCACCGTACGCACCGTCCTCACCGCCGCGGGCTTCCCGGAGGAGCGGGTCCGCCACCGCGCCCGGCACGGGGCCGAGGCGGCCTTCCCGGACCTCGCCGGCTACGGCAGCGGCATGCTGGGCGCCGCACCGGCCGGCCGCGACCCGTACGACCTGCTGGAGAACGCCCGCATCGTGCCGCCCGTCTTCATGCCCGACCGGCTGAAGAAGCTCATCGACCTGGCACGCGAACCCCTTTACACGGACGTCGACCTCACCACCCGGATCGGCGGCTTCACCTCCCGGCTGCCGCTGTACGTGTCGGCGTTCGGCTCCACCCAGGTCGCCAGCCACGACCTCGGCGAGGCCGCCGGCCGGCAGGCCGGGGCCCTCGGCATCCCCATGGTGATCGGCGAGAACGTCGTCCCCGTCAACGGCTACCGCGCCGCCGCCGACACCCAGGCCTCCCCGCTCCTCGGCCGGATCGCCGCCTACGCGGCGGCCGCGGACGACGAGCACGGCGGAGTCACCGTCCAGCAGTCCACCGAGGACGCCGACGCCGAGGTGTGGAACCTCCTCTACAGCGACCCCGTCTCGGAACCCCTCCTGGCGACCGGCCGCCTCGCCTTCGAACTCAAGGTCGGCCAGGGCGCGAAGCCCGGCCTCGGCGGCCTCACCGTCCTCGACCGGGACGCAGCCCGCAGGATCGACGAGCAGTACGCCACCGACGAGGTCTTCGGCGGCGACAGCGAGCGCATCCTGCGGGTCAGCAGCCCCGGCACCTTCACCGAGGAGATCCTGCGCCGCCAGGTCATGCTGATGCGCAACAACTTCCCCCGCGCGAAGGTGTGGGTCAAGCTGCACCCGGGCCGGGACGTCGCCGACGCCGCACGGGTCGCCTGGGCGGCCGGCGCGGATTCCGTCACCGTCGACGGCGCGGAGGCCGGCACCGCCTGGGCCCCCACCGGCTTCCTCGGCCACGTCGGCCTGCCGCTCGCCGAAGCCCTGCTGCGCATCGGCCGCACCGACCACTGCCTCCTCGCCAGCGGCCGCATGTGGGAGGGCACCCGCGCCGTCAAGGCCCTCGCCCTCGGTGCCAGGGCGGTCGGCCTCGGCCGCGCCGCACTCCTCGCCGTCGACGAGGACGGCGACGCCGGACTGCGGCGCCTCGTCGACAGCATCGCCCTGGAACTGCAGATGCTGACCAGCGCCGTCGGCAAGTACCGGACCGGGGACCTGTCGGTGGAGGACCTCCTCCTCCCCGCCGCCCCGCCCCCGCCGCCCACGGCCTGACCCCCCGCCGCCCCACCTCCCGGGCCCTACCCCCGCCCACCCGCCCCGCCCCGCCCGCGACGCCGACCCCCGGCCGCCGCGGCCCCGACGGGCCGCGCGCCCCGGTGCAGCCCCGAACCTTCGAGAATGGTGTGTCGAGATGCCCCAGCAGCAGGCCGGTCAGGCCCACCCGGTCGACATCGACGGGTACAACAGCACCGCGGTGGCCCTCCCCGAGCTTCCGCTGCACGAGTTGTTCACCGCCCAGGCGGCCAGGTCACCGCAGGCCGTCGCCCTGGTCCGCGGAGAGCAGGAGCTCACCTACCGGCAGCTGGACGGGGCCTCCGACGCGCTCGCCCGACGGCTCGTCGACGCCGGCGTACGCCCCGGGGACAAGGTCGCACTCTTCCAGGACCGCTCCTTCGCGTACGTCGCCGCGATGCTCGCCGTCCTGAAGGCGGGCGGCACGTTCGTCCCCCTGGACGCGCGCCAGCCGCAGGAGCGGCTCGCCTGGATCCTCCGGGACACGCAGGCCGCCCTCCTGCTCACCGACCGCTCCCCGGGCGGGGCCGAGTTCGCCGGGGAGCTGCCCGTCATCCGGGTGGGCGAGGAGACCGTCACGGAGTACGAGGAGGCCGACCCGCTGCGGCTGCCGGTCCCGCCCGACCAGGCGGCGTACGTGATGTACACGTCGGGGTCGAGCGGGACGCCGAAGGGTGTGGTGAACACGCACCGCAACGTGGTGGAGCT
>NZ_JBVHVT010000154.1:0-8235 GCF_055564695.1 Streptomyces sp. NPDC029014 | reverse complement strand
CAGGGAGGGGGGTGGGGGGCGCCGCCCCCTCCCCCCCCCCCCCCCCCCCCCCCCCCCCCCCCCCTCCCCCCCCCCCCCCCCCCCCCCCCCCCCCCCCCGCCGCCCAGGGGCTCCGCGGCTCGCCCCGCTCTGCGGCTCACGCCCCGGCCGGCGGGGCGGCCAAGGGGGTCTGGAGTTCGGTGACCCAGTCGCCGTGGTTCTCCGGGCACTCCAGGTTGACCTCCCGCGGGTGGCCGCCGGGCCGGTACCCGTTGGCCTCGATCCAGCGCGCCAGGGTCTGGACCGACGGCAGGACCGCGTCCATGGGACCGCGGTGCACGATCGTCGCGGCCTGCTCGATCGGCGGCAGGTCGAGCACCCTCAGGACCCCGTGCCCCTCCCCGCCCCGGAGCGGGGCCGACACCTCCGCGGCGGCGTGCACCACGATCGCCCCGCCGCCCTCCGGGGCGTCCTCGTAGGAGGCGACACCCGGCCCGGACGGGCTGATGCCCGCCTCCTCCAGGCGGCGGAACAGCTCCCCGTACAGGGGACCGATCACCGGGGAGACGTCCTCCGGGGCGAAGCTGGCGGCGGTGGCGGTCAGCTCCGCCACCCGTACGGCCGGGATGCTCTTGACGACGACGTCTTCGGTGGGCATGTGCCCCTCGCTCTCGATCGAGCGGAGCCTCGCCTCGACCCGGACCAGCCGGGCCGCCGCGGCCGTGACGGCCGCCTCCAGCTCGGCCTGCCGCAGCCGCAGCATGCCGCGCAGCTCCTCGACGCCGATCCGCTCGTCCACGATGTCCTGCACCTGTTGCAGGGTGAACCCGAGGTCCTTCAGCGCGATGACCCGGTTGAGGCGGGCCAGCTGTGCGGCGGTGTAGTGGCGGTAGCCGGTGGCGGGGTCGACACGGGCCGGGCGCAGCAGTCCGATGGCGTCGTAGTGGCGCAGCATCCGGACCGACACGCGGCCGTGCCGGGCGAAGTCTCCGATGGTGAACATGGTGTCTCCGAGTGGACCGCCTGACACGGTGTGAGGGTCAAGCCCATGATCGCTCAGCGGGGGAAACGCCTCCGGGGCCGCCCCCGTCGCCCCCGGCGCCTGCCACACGGGCCGGGAGCGCCGGGAGCGCCGGGAGCGCCGGGAGCGCGGGGTGTGCCGGGTGTGTCGGGTGTGTCGGGCTGCCGGGAGGTGCCGTCCTCGCGGGGGTACGTGATGCTGGTGGCATGGGCCGTGTCGGCGCCTTCCTCACCGCAGTGCGGACCGCACCCGGCTTCGCGGTCGCCGCCCGCCGCGCCGCGCGGGTCACCCTGGCCGCCGGAGCCGCGTTCTACCTGTTCCTCTACGGCTTCGGGGACACCGTCGCCGCCACGTACGCCCTGTTCGGCGCAGTGTCCCTGGCCGGCCTCTCCCGGATCCCCGGCACGGGCCGGCAGCGCGCCGAGGTCCTGGTGCGGCTGCTGCCCGTCTCCTGGCTGCTGATCACCGCCGGCACGTTCCTGGCCGTACGGACCTGGAGCGCCGTCGCCGGCATGCTGGTCATCGGCTTCGCCCTGGCCTTCATCGCCGTCGGCGGGCCGCGCCCGGCCGGAGCCGCGCCGGGCCTGCAGCTGCTGTACATCCTGCCGTCGTTCCCGCCGTACGCTCCCGAAACCCTCGGCCACCGGCTCGTCGGCGCCACGGTCGGCATCCTGCTGCTCCTCGCCGCCGAGGTGTTCCTCTTCCCGGAGCCGCCGACCGTCCCGTACCGGGAGCTCGCCGCCCGCGCCCTGGACGCCGCCGAGCACTGCGCGGGCCGACTCGCCGCGCCCCCGTACCGGCTGTCCGACGAGGACCTCGGCGCCGCCGAGGAGGCCACGGGCCGGCTGCGGCCCATGACCGTGCCGGAGGCGGACCGTCCGGCCGGGCCGAGCGTCCGCGACCGGGCCCTCGCCCACACCGGCCTGGCCACCCGTACCCTGCTGAGCCGGCTCGCGCGGCTGCCCGCCGGACCGGCCGCGGACGGTGACCGGGCCGGGGCGGAGGTCCTGGGCGCGGTACGGCGCACGGCGGCGCAGGCCGCGGCCCGGCTGCGGGGCGTACCGCCCGTGAAGGACGCGGTGGACGCCCGCGAAGGCCTCCTCCGGGCCCGCGCCGCGCTGGTCGCGGCCCGCGCCGGGCCGACCGGGGTGCCCGTACCGTCCGAGGTGCTCGGGGCGTCCGGGGCATGGGGGCCGTCCGTGGCGCCGGCACGGCTGCGGCGGCACGCCGCCGTCCTGGAGGTGGCGGACGCCGCGCTGGCCGCAGCCACCGCCGCCGACCTCGCACTGCGCGGGCGGGCCGCCGCGGAGGGCGTCCCGACGATGCGGTTCTGGTACGCGCGGATGCGCGCCCCGCACCTGTGGTGGATCCGGCTGTGGGGGTACACCGGGAGCCGCTCGGTGTTCTTCCAGAACGCGGTGCGGATCAGCCTCGCCCTCGCGGCGGCCCGCGCCATCGCCGGCCTGGACACCCTCCCGCACGGCTTCTGGGCCACGCTCGCGACGCTGACGCTGACCCGGACGACCGTGCGCGAGACCGGTACGACGATCCGGGCGGCCCTGACCGGCACCCTGCTCGGCGCACTCGTCACCGGGGCCCTGCTGACCCTGGTCGACACCCACACCAACGTGTACGCGGCCGCCCTCGTGCCCGTGATGCTGCTGACCTTCACGCTCGGGCCGGTGAAAGGGGTGGGCTGGGCGCAGGGGCTGTTCACCCTGACGGTGGCGCTGGTGTTCGCGCAGCTGGCGCCCGCGAGCTGGCAGCTTGCGGAGCTCAGGCTGCTCGACGTGCTGATCGGCAGCGTGATCGGCGCGGTCTTCGGCCTGCTGGCATGGCCCCGCGGCGCCCACGAGGAGCTCCAGCGCTCCGGGGCGGTGCTGCTGCGGGGCGCGGCCGAGGTCGTGGTCGCCACGACTGCGTCGATCGCGGCGGGCGGAGCGCGGGAGGCCATGCCCGTCGTGCCGGGGCGCCGCTCGCTGCGGCACGCGCTGTACCTCGCGGAGTCGGCGTACGCGCAGTTCCAGAGCGAGCCGACCGCCCCGCCCGGGCCGCACACCGGGGCGGCGGGGGCGATCGGGGCTGCCGGCGCGGCCGGGGTGCACGCGGCGGCCACGGCGGGCGGGCCCCGCGCGGACCCGCGCGACCGGCCAGGGCCGCCAGGGCCGCCGGTGCCGCCCGAGCCGCCCGAGCCGCCCGCGCCGGAGCTGCCGGAGCCGCTGGAGCCGGACTGGCAGGCCACGCTGATGGCCGGGCACCACGCCCAGTGGGGGGCGGACCGCCTGCTCGAACCGGCGGAGCCACTGGAGACCGGGCCCGTCGCGCTGCCGCCGCTGGGCCATGAGGCGGCCGCGTCGGTGACGCGCCTGGGGGACCGGGTGGCGGGCCGGATGCTGCTGGTGTCGGGTTCCCTCGACCGCGGCAGCGATACGCCGTCGGCGCCGGTGCCGCTGCGCGATCCGGCGTTCGACGACTTCGAGGCGGAGCCGGACGGAGCCCCGTGGCTCTACTACGCGACCGTGTTCTGGCTGGACTCGCTGATGACCGACCTGGAACGGATCACCGGCACGGCCCGCGCCTGACCCGGCCCGCCGCGCGCGCCGACCGCCGGCCGCAGCCCCCGCCCGGTCCGGGACGGGCGGAGCCGTACCCGCGGCCCCGCCCGGTCCGGGGCGGCCGCAGGCGTGAGCCTCGGCCCCGGCGGCCGGGGCATACTGCCGTACCTGCCGCACCCCCCTCCGAAAGGCAGCCCCGGCATGTCCGAACCCCGCACCGACCACCCCCGACCGGCGACGGCCGCCGCCGACCGGTCCCTGCCGCCGCAGGCCCGGCGGGGTGTGTTCCGGCCGATCACCGAGGTGGGCGCGGACGTCCTGCACCGGCCGTGCGCCCCCGTCACCGCCTTCGGCACCCAGGAGCTCTCCCGCCTGATCGACGACATGTTCTTCACCCTGCACGCCGCCCAGGGCGCCGGCCTCGCCGCCAACCAGGTCGGGGTGGACCTGAGCCTGTTCGTCTACGACTGCCCCGACGACGACGGCGTCCGCCACACCGGCCACATCTGCAACCCGGTCGTCGATCCGGCGCCGGTACCCGACGAGCCGCCCCTCGTCCGCCTTGAGGGCTGCCTGTCCGTGCCCGGTGCCCGGCACGAGCTGGCCCGCGCCGCCCGGACCGTCGTACGCGGCACCGACCAGGACGGAAACCCGCTGGTCGTGGTGGGGACGGGCTTCTTCGCCCGCTGCCTCCAGCACGAGACCGACCACCTGAACGGCACCCTCTACATCGACCACCTGACCCCCGAGCAGCGCGACCACTGCCTCGCCGAGAGGGCGGCGTCCGGGGAGGCCGTCCGCGCCGGCCGCCTGGCCCGTGCGCGCCTACTGGGCGGCTGACGGCACCACCTGGTACAGCGGATCAGCGCCGCGCCTCGACCCGCACGCCGCCTCACCCCGCGTACCGCTCCGCCACCGCGGCCGCGGTGTCCGCGATCAGGGCGCGGAGTTCCGGCGGCCCCAGCACCTCGATGTCCGTGCCCAGGGCGAGGTACGCCGCCACCGCGTGCTCCGGCGACTCGATCGGCAGGACGGCCCGGGTCCACCCCGCCCGTTCCGGATCCGGGACGCCCCCGGAGGCGACGGCCGCGGCGTCGTCTGCGTTCAGCCGGGTCACACCGCGCGGGGAGAGCCGCACCTCGGCCCGCCCGCGGTACAGCCGGGCCCGGAAGTCCTCCTGGGCCCGCTCCCAGTGCGCGGCCAGGTCGAAGCCGGGCGGGGGCGCGCACTCCTCGTCGGTGACGGTGAGGTCGAGGACCTGGTCCACCCGGTACGTGCGCGGGGGCCGGTCCGGATCCGGCCCGGCCGGCGGCGCGGGGGCGGCCACCACGTACCAGCGGCCGGCCTTCAGCACCAGCCCGTACGGCCGCAACCGGCGCTCCACGTCGGTCGGTTCCCGCCAGCGGCGGTAGCGGACCTCGACCACCCGCCCCCGCCACACCGCGTCCGCGATCCGCGGCAGGAACGGCACCGCGGTGTTCCGCGCGTACCAGCCGGGCGCGTCGAGGTGGAACCGGGACCGCATCCGGTCGGCCTGGGCCCGCAGTTCGGGCGGGAGCGCCGCCCGCAGCTTGAGCTGGGCCGTCGACAGGGCCCGCCCGAGGCCGAGTTGGGCGGCGGGACCGGGCACCCCGGACAGGAACAGCGCCTCGGCCTCCCCGCTGCTCAGCCCGGTCAGCCGGGTCCGGTAGCCGTCGAGCAGCCGGTAGCCGCCCCGGTGCCCCGCGTCGCCGTACAGCGGCACGCCGGCCGCGGCCAGCGACTCCACGTCGCGGTACACCGTCCGCACCGACACCTCCAGCTCCCGCGCGAGCTCGGCGGCGGTCATCCGCCCCCGGGTCTGGAGCAGCAGCAGGATCGTGACGAGGCGGCTCGACTTCACTGACACAAGATGTCAGTGGAGCGCTCCTACCGTCCAGGCATGGCTTTCGCAGAGAAGAACCTCACCGTCCGGCCCCCGATCGCGGTCGCCGGCCGCCGTATCAAGCGCTACCACGTCACCGCCGACCCGGCGGGGATCGAGCCCGAGGTGGAGGAGGCGGCCTACCGGTTCCTCCCGCAGCTGCTGCAGACGCTGCCCGAACCCGACGGGACGCCTCCGGGCGGCTTCCTCGTCCTCCACAGGGGAGGGGACGACGGAGCCTACCTGAACGTCTACAGCTGGGTCTGGGACAACGCCCTGCACTTCGCGGGCGGTGCGGCCGGGCAGCCGGTCCTCGGCTGCCCGGACCGCGACCCGGCCCACTTCGTACGCCTGGACCGCTCGCTCATCGGCTGCGTCTGGGAGCTGCCGCCGATCGCGCACGAACGCGATGCGTGGGTCCGGCACGTGCTCGACGCCCCCGCCCCGCACCTGGACGACTACCTCGCCGACACCCTCACGGCCCCCACCACCGGCCTCGACCGGCCGATGCCCGCCCCGGCGCACCGCCCCTGACCAGCGGCGGGTTGGCCCCGGGGCCGGGCCCAACCGCGAGCCCGAGCCCGGGCCCAGCAGAGCCCGAGCCCTGGCCCTGGCCCTGGGTCTGGGTCTGGGCCCGTGTCCACGGGGTGGGACGGCTGCCGGCCGGTGCGGGGGACTCCGCGTCCGCGGGTGGATCCGGTCCGGTCGCGGACACCGCCCGGCCGGGCGGCCGCCCGGCCGGGCGGCCGCCCGGCCGCCCGGCGGCACGACCGGGACGGAACGCGGACCTGCTCGGTGCGGTGCGGTGGAGAATGGCTGCGTGCCCGTACCGATCTCCCCCCGCCCGCTGAACCCGGCAGAGCGGGCCGTCCTGGACCACGTCCTGTCGGCCGACTTCCCGGGTGCCCCGGCGCTGCGCGGCCAACTGGACCGGACGGAGGTCGTGGCCCGCTGGGGGCCCGACTCCGTGAGCGTCGACCTGCGGGTGCGGGGGCCGGTACGGCCCGCGGCCCTGCCGCAGGCGCTCGTCCCCGTCGCGGCCCATGTCCACGACCCGGTGGGGGACTACCTCGGCGAACTGCTGGTGCGGACCGAGGACGGAGCGACCCTGGCGGGCCCGGAGTACGCCTGGGTCAGCGACGAGATGCCCACCGTCCTCCCGCCCGCGGACCACATCCGTCTCACGGTCCGCTGAGCGCGCGGGCCCGGGCGCGGCGGCCCGTGCCACGCGACCGGGCGGCCGGGCGGTCGGAGGCGGCCGCTTCGCTACGGCCCCGCGTCCGGGGCGGGCTGCTCCGCGGCCGCGGCGCGCAGGGCTGCGGTCAGGTAGCGGTGCACCGTGTCCAGTTCGGCCGGGGTGAAGCCCGCCGCCGCGCCGACCAGCCGGGAGATCAGCGGGCCGAAGAACGACCACCCCAGGTCGACGGCCTTCTCCTCGACCGACAGCAGGACCCGCCGCCGGTCCTCCGCGTCGCGTCGGCGTCGCACCAGCCCCAGCCGTTCCAGGCGGTCGACCAGCGCCGTCACGCCGGCCGAGTTCAGCCGCAGCGCCTCACCGAGCCGCCCCGGCGTGGCCGTCGTACCCGCCCGTTCGGCGTCGAGCAGGAAGATCAGTGCCCGTAGGTCCGTGGGGTGGAGGCCGTTGCGGGCCGCGAACTCCGACCCGCGCAGGTCGAACTCGACGGTCACGGCGCGCAGCAGGTGGACGAGCCGCATATCGGGGGTCAGGTCTTCACTCACTCGGCTAGTATCTCGCTCAGCGAGATAATCATCAACGGGGCCCCGCGCCACGCCCGGAGGTTGAGCCGTCATGCCCTCGTCCGCCGAGTCCTTCGCCGAGTTCTCCGCCGCCTACGACGCCCTGCTCGCCCGCTGGCCCGCCGGCACCGACGAGCTCGACGTCCCCACCCCGTACGGCACCACCCGGATCCACGCCCACGGCCCCGCCCAGGCCCCGCCGCTGCTCCTGCTGCCCGGCGGCGGCGCCACCGGAGCCGTCTGGTTCCGTACCGCCCGGGCCCTCGGCGCCGGCCACCGGGTGCTGGCCGTCGACCTCCCGCGCGACGCCGGACGGAGCGTCACCGAAGGCCGCCCCCTGCGCACCCCCGCCGACCTGATGGACTGGCTGGACGCGCTCCTCGACGGCCTGGGCGTCGACCGCGCCCGGCTGCTGGGGCACTCGTACGGGGCCTGGATCGCCCTGTCGTACGCACTGCACCGCCCGGACCGGGTCGACCGGCTGGTCCTGCTCGACCCGACGCAGTGCTTCGCCGGATTCCGCCCGGGCTTCCTGCTGCGGTCACTGCCGGTACTCGTGCGGCCGACCGCGGCCCGCGCCCTCGCCTACCTGGACCGGGAGACCGCCGGCACCGCCACCGACCCGGAGTGGAAGCGGCTCTACGCATGGGGGGCCGAGGCCTTCGCGGGCCGCCGGCCGGTCGTCGGCCGCCGCCCGGACGCCGCGGGGCTGCGCGCGCCGCTGCTGGTGCTGTTCGCCGGCCGCAGCGGCGCCCACCGGGCCGAGGACGTCGCCGTCCGCGCCCGGAGGGTCGTGCCGCACGCCCGGGTCGAGACCCTGCCCGGTCTCACCCACTTCGGGATGCCCACCGCACTCCCCGCCGACGCGGAGCACCGCATCGCCGAGTTCCTCGCCGTGGCCGCCGACGGGGCCGCCCGGACGGCCTGACCCCACGGCGGTCGGGGCCCGGGGGGGGGGGGGGGGGGGGGGGGGGGGGGGGGGGTGGGGGGGGGGGGGGGGGGGGGGGTGGGGGGGTGTC
>NZ_JBVHVT010000153.1:0-9418 GCF_055564695.1 Streptomyces sp. NPDC029014 | reverse complement strand
CAACAGGCCCCGCGCCCGAACCCGCACCTCCCACCTGGCAGCACTTCGCCCCGCCGAGCACAAGCTCAACGGGGCGAATGAGCCAACGGCATCCCTCTGCGGTGGGGGCCGCCGCCGTGGCTACGGTCCTCGCACGGTGGCCGGCGCGCCCGGCAGCCGAGTTCTCTTCACGCCGTAGAACGTGGCTTCGCGGGCCGGATCTCTGACTGCGCCATGCTGTAGGTGCCGGCCCAGCCGACTCTGGGTGGCTGCAGGATCCGTTCAGCCGTGGCTGCTGGCGGAGCGGAGCCATTGGCCGGTGGCGTAGTCATACATTTCGACTCGGCATGGCCCCTGGTCGCCAACGGCGAAGAAGTAGGTGTTGCGGGACCCTGCACTGATCCAGAAGGGTCCCTCGTCGCCGAAGCGCTGGTCCCCGCACACCAGGTTGAAGTCGGCCTTTGCGGTCGACCCAGAGCGCTTGATGTATGTGGCGTCGTAGCCTTTCAGCTTGACGTGCTCGATGCACAGCAGGCCATTTCCGACGTCCTGGCATTTTTGCACGGCTGATGCCGAGGACGCTATTATTCCACCGCCGGCAAGGAATGCGGCTGTCGCTGCACCGATCACGGCGAGCTTGTGCCGAACGCGCATGATTTACCCTCTCTGGACTGATTGCGTGTGGTTGCTTGACTGGTTAAGGGACACGAGGGGAGTCGAATGTTTCCCCGCTCTCGACATCGCGCAGGCTCACATGGCAGGGGCCGAGGTTACCCGTAGCGAAGAAATAGCTGCGAGTCTCTCCCGGGCTAATCTGGAATGCTCCCTCGGAGTCGTAATCGCCCCTTTTGCAGTGAAGGGAGAACTCGACCGTGACGGTCCGGCCTCTCACCTTGTAGTACGTGGCGTTGTACCCGTTGTTTATCAACTCGGCGCAAAGATTTCCATTGCCGATGTCGTAGCACTTTACTGCCGCCTGGGCGGGTGATGCCGCCACCATCCCTCCGATGATGGCGACTGCCGCTACCCCGGACCCGGCGGCCATTCTGACCCTATTAAATGAACTCATGACCTGAAACTCCCATCCCTGATGGTCCCTGCAGATTCTGAGCGTCTCTCCGCACTCCATGAGAGTGCTGCTATTTGTGAGGCGCAATCCAAAGCGTATTAGCCATTCGTTTGGGCGGATGTGCTGTGGGCGCAAGATTTCTTGACATAGCGCGCAACCTGTCGCACCCGGGTGCTTCGACTGTGCCGAGTCCAGCCGACCGGCCGACACAGCGGCGAAACTCGTCCCCCCTCGCCGAGGAGATTCAGGCTGCCAAGGCCTCTCCAATCCTGTGCCCGGTCGGCCGACGGAGATCCGGCGGAAGCCCAGCCCACCAGAAGACGACGAGGCCGACCCATGGCGCAGGAAGCGCCTGGCTTGCCGACGGGCCGCGAGATCGGCACCCGGCCCCCGCAACGCAGCAGAGCGGGCCCTCTCCGCCGACCCCTCAGCGACCCGCCCCGGCCCCACCGCCGAGCGCCTAGTGTCCTGCGCCGGTAGTTGATCGTTAGTTGTTGTGTGACTTGTGCTGCTGGTGCGTCTGTTCCTCGTCAGGGCCCGAAGCTGGAGCCGTTGCTGCTGTCTGTCGATGAGCGGGCGGTGTTGGAGCGGTGGACGCGGCGGGCGACGTCGGCCCAGGCTCTGGCCCTGCGCGCACGGATTGTGCTGGCGTGTGCGGGGCCGGAGGTGCCGGCGATCGTTGCGGTCGCCCGGGATCTGCGGGTGACCGCGGACACGGTCCGCAAGTGGCGCCGGCGGTTCCTCGCCGAGCGGCTGGACGGTCTGGTCGACGAGCCCCGGCCGGGCCGGCCGCCCACCATTAGCGTCGAGCAGGTGGAGAACGTCGTGGTCACGACGTTGGAGGAACTTCCGAAGAACGCCACCCACTGGTCGCGCAGGTCGATGGCGGACCGCAGCGGCCTGTCAAAGTCGACCGTCGGCCGGATTTGGCGGAAGTTCCAGCTCAAGCCGCATCTGACGGACACGTTCAAGCTGTCGACGGACCCGCTGTTCGTGGAGAAGGTCTACGACGTCGTGGGCCTGTACTTCAATCCGCCCGAGGGCGCGGTGGTGCTCTCGGTGGACGAGAAGTCCCAGATCCAGGCCCTGGACCGGTCCCAGCCGGTCCTGCCGATAATGCCCGGGATGCCCGAGCGCCGGACTCACGACTACGTCCGCAACGGTCTGACCACCCTGTTCGCCGCATTCGATGTCGCCACCGGTGAGGTCATCAGTGCCCTGCACCGACGGCACCGGGCTGCCGAGTTCAAGAAGTTCCTGATCAGGATCGACAAGGAGGTACCCGCGCATCTCCAGATCCACCTGATCGTGGACAACTACGGCACCCACAAGACCCCGGCGGTCAGGACGTGGCTGGCCCAACACCCCCGCTTCCAGCTGCATTTCACCCCGACCGGCTCCTCGTGGATCAACCAGGTGGAGCGGTGGTTCGGCCTCCTGGCCGACCAGATGATCCGCCGCGGCGCCCACAAGAACGTCCAGGCCCTCGAAGCCGACATCCGCAAGTGGATCAAGAACTGGAACGAAGACCCCAAGCCGTTCATCTGGACCAAGACAGCCGAGGAGATCCTCGACTCCCTCGCCCGTTTCTGCCGACGGATCTCCAGCGCAGGACACTAGTACTCCAGCAGTACTTCGTGGCTTGACCTGGGGAAACGTCGAGCGGTGGGAGTGTAGCGGGCAGGATGCCGTCGTTGGACTGCTTCTGCCCGCACGCCCCTCGAATGAGTGCCCACGACGGCAAGGTCGCCCCGGGCGCTGGGAAGCCTCGGGGTGTGATCACCGAACAGGCAGCCGAGATCTGGGACCGCGACCTGGACCACCTCTTCACCACCATCGGGCACCACTTCGGCCGCGTCGAACCACGCCGCCGCATGCGGGATTACGTGCGCGCACTGCTCGCCCCGGTGGCCCGCAAGAACAGTTGGCAACTTGCCGAACACGCCGGCCACGCCACCCCGGACGGACTACAGCACCTGCTCTCCCGAGCCCGCTGGAACCCCGACGACATCCGCGACGACCTGCAGACCTACGTCGCCGAGCACCTCGGCCGCCCCGACGGGGTACTGATCATCGACGACACCGGGTTCCTGAAGAAGGGCACTACCTCCGCTGGAGTCCAAAGGCAGTACTCCGGCACCGCCGGCCGCACCGAGAACTGCCAGATCGGCGTCTTCGCCGCCTATGCCAGCGCAGCCGGCCGGGCCTTGGTGGACCGCGAGCTCTACCTGCCCAAGTCTTGGACCGACGACCGCGACCGCTGCCGCGCGGCCAAGGTCCCCGATCAGAGGGAGTTCGCCACCAAGAACACCCTCGCGGCGGCGATCGTCCGCAGGGCGCTGGCCTCGCGGCTGGCGATCGCCTGGGTCACGGCGGACGCCGCTTATGGACAGGACAACCGCTTCCGCCGGATGCTGGAAACATCCGGCGTCGGCTACGTCCTCGCCGTCCCGAAATCCCAGTTCTCCCTGGCCGGCCCACGCATCGACAGGGCCTTCGAGCAGGCCCCCGAGCAGGCATGGGAACGCCGTTCCTGCGGCGCGGGCGCCAAGGGGCAGCGTGAATACGACTGGGCGGCTGTTCAGTTGCGCCCGGTGGCCGAGTACGACCATCAGGACGGTGTGCTGATCCGCCGACGCTGGGCACTGGCCCGACGCAGTCTCAGCCGGCCGGACGAGATCGCCTACTACCTCGCCTATGAGATCATCTCTTCTCGAGGCTTGATAGCTGGCTCTGCGGAGTCACAGTGACCACCAGCAATACAGACCCATGTGGCTTGCCTGAGCACGAGAGGCCAGGCTGGCCAGGGCTTCCAGAGCACCGGCCGCGGTCTCGGCATCGACCTGGCTCTGTCGCAGTTCGTCCGTCCGGGACCATGGCTCTGCGAACCGCCTGAGGTCATCCGGTGTTGCAGTGACGAGTGCCTGGATCAGCGAGTTC
This sequence comes from Streptomyces sp. NPDC029014, assembly GCF_055564695.1. NCBI lineage: Bacteria > Bacillati > Actinomycetota > Actinomycetes > Kitasatosporales > Streptomycetaceae > Streptomyces > Streptomyces sp. NPDC029014. Next base: position 5,430 of record NZ_JBVHVT010000153.1, on the reverse strand, counting down.
GACAGGCTGAACACGAAGGGGCCGTCGGCTTCTGGTGGGGACAGCAACTGTCCGGATCGCGGACGCTGGCTGGCTTCCGCATAGCTGCAGCCGGTCGCGATCCCTTCGAGCTGGGCAATGGCGACCACCGGGTCGATGCCCTTCAGAGAGACCGTGTCGAGTGCGGCCTGGGCCGGGCCACCAGGCAGCTGAGCCGCGGCGGCGGCAGCCTGGTCGTCGGTGGCCGCGAAGTAGTCGCACAGAGTCATGGCGCCGATTCTGACATCCACGGCTGACACCCCGTCGAGGCGACGAAGCATTCGTGACGACCAGAGCATGGGGTCGGTCTCTCAGGAAGTGGTGCCCAGCCCGGGAGGGCAGTCTGTCAGTCCGTGTATCGGCGGCGGAGGTGGGCGATTAGGACGACGCGGTGGCGGAGAAGAGAGACGCCGGCGCGTCCAGCCATGAGGCGTTTCTGCAGCTTGACGTCGGTGATACGGCCTTCGTTCACACCGGAGTTGTAGGGGGTGGCGATCCCCTGGGCGACGGCATGCCAGTCTTCGCGTAGGGCTCCGGCAAGGCCGGTCAGCGGTGAGCCAGCCCGGTGTTCGCAAGGTCGTCCAGCCATGCTGCCAAGGGTGTGGCGTCGCGGTTGTCGAGCATGGCGGCGAAGCGGCGGACCAAGTCGTGGGCGGTCCTGAGTTCAGGGCAGTGGTCGAGGAGTCGGGGCAGGCGGTCGTTGAGGTGCGGGGTCCAGCGGTGCGGGTGAGTGGTGATCCAGCGGGCGGCTTCGCGTGGGGAGGGCGGTCGCTCGCGTGGCTCGTCCAGAGGCAGGCCCCGCCTGAGGGGTGCGACGGCCATCTTCACGCGCTGGTAGTGGCCGAGGTAGCCCTTGGCCTGGAGTTCTTCGTGAAGGATCTTCGCGCTGTGCTGTCCCTCGTCCCAGCGTTGTTGCAGGTAGCCGAGGTAGGGATCCAGGGTGGATGGCTTGCGTGGCGGGCGGCGTACCACCTCCTGCCAGGTATGGGCCCGGGCATACTTGCTGACAGTGCGGCGGTTCAAGCCGAGCTCCCGGGCCACGGAGCTGTGGCTGCGGCCGGACCGGGTCAGTGCCTGCACGGCCTCGAAGAGCCTCTGGGCATGACGCGCGGCTCGTGTGTCCGCGGCGGGCTCCTCGATCGGTGCGGGACCGGTCTGGCTGGTCGGGGGCAGGGCTGCGGGCAGGCAGCTGCGGTGGGCGGATGCGATGTCCTGAACGCGGCGAGAGAGGCCCTGCCAGATGTGAAAGCGGTCGCTGACCTGCACGGCGTCCGGGGCGCCGGCGGTGATGCCATGCCGGTAGGCGAGCGAACCGTCACGGCAGGCGACCTCAACGCCTGGGTGCTGGCGGAGCCACCGGCCAAGCCGTTCCGCGTCGCGTCCTTCCCAAAGTGTGAGCGGGAGCCTGGTGGTGGCGTCGACCAGGAGGGTGCCATAGGCGTCGCCGTAGAGCGCGAAGTCGTCCACCCCCAGGACCCGGGGCGTGACCAGCGGCGGGAGCGGCACCCGCATCAGCTGAGACAGGACGGCGACCCGCGAAAGCCTGATGTTCAAGATCTGCAGCATCCGAGCACCGCCCCGGCCGGCCAGCACCACGCCGACATCCTCAACCAGGCGCTGCAACGGCGGTGTCCGCCGCTGGTAGCGCACGGTCAGCCCGGGCACTTGCTCGGCGAAGGTCACCTTCAGGCAGGCCGTATTTTCGCAGTACAGGCGGCGTACGGACAAGTCGATGCGCGAAGGCCGACCTGCGAGCGTGACGTCGGCGAGGCTCCGTACGTAACGGCTATGTCCCCAGGCGCTGAGCTGTCCGCATCCCGTACATGCCGCTGGTTCACCGGATCTCGTACGGGCACGGACCACCACTGCAGCATCGGAGATCTCAACCGAGATCACCAACAGATCAGACAACTGCGGTAACAGATTTGCCAGTTCAACAGAGCACTGTCAGAGGCTGCCCGCCAGGCAGGCCGGACGACCGTGTCACCGAGATGATCTCCGGCTACGAAAATCTTGCCAGAGCCGTGAACGTGCAGAGTGCCGTACGGCTGAACGTACAGAGTTCTTGCTGTGCCCGGTGTCGGTGATCGGCACGCTGCTGCCTGTTGTTTCCGAGGAGGCAGATTGGGGCAGCTGTGGTTCTGAACCCGCAGCGATGGCTGGAGCTCCGGCGTTTTCGTGGTCTGGTGGAGTCCGGCGCGATGAGCGTGTCGGAGGTCGCCAGGGAGACCGGGCTGAACTGGCGGACGGTCAGTAAATATCTGTCGGCCGAGGGGCCGGCGGGGCCGCCGCGGCGATCGGCGAACGGCCAGACACACAAGCGGGTGGTCGACGAGGTGGCGCCCCTGATCGATGCGATGCTGAGGGCCGAGGTCTTGATGAAGGCCTCGGTGATCCACGAGCGGCTGGCCAGGGAATACGGATTCACCGGGAACTACCAGCGGGTCAAGCTCTATGTTCAGGAGGCCCGTCCCAGGATCGCCGAGGAACTGGGCATCACTCCGAGGGAGCTGGCGGGGATGCACCGCCGGTTCGAGGTGATCCCTGGTGCCCAGGCTCAAGTTGACTGGGGCGACGAGGGAAAGATCCTCGCTCACATGGGCATCGAGAAGGTCTACTCCTTCCACATGGTCCTGTCGTACTCCCGCGACCCGTTCTGCTGCTTCACCACCAGCCAGGATCTGCAGACCTTCTTCGACTGCCACCGGCGGGCGTTCACGCACTTCGGCGGGGCACCGATGACGATCGTCTACGACCGCACCAAGACTGTCGTCCGCCGCCATGTTGCCCCAGGTGAGGCCGTTCCGCTGCATCCGGAGGCTGTCGGATTCGCCGGCCACTACGACTTCGACATCGACGTGCTGGCCGCCTACCGGCCCACTGGCAAAGGCCGCGTCGAACGCCAGGTCCTCATCGTCCGCGACCACGTCCTGTCTGGCCGGGCCTTCTCCTCCGTCGAGGAGATGGACAGCGCGTTCACCGCCTGGGTGCCGCACCGGCGGGCCCAGATCCACAAGACGCACCGGGACATCATCGGCGAGCGGGCCGCCCGCGATCACGCGGCCCTCCGCCCGCTGCCGCCCACCCCCTATCTGGTGGCCGAACGGCATCTGCGGCCAGTCGGCAAGGACTGCCTGGTCGCCTTCGGCGGCAACCTCTACTCGGTGCCGGCCCGAAAGGTCCGTCCCCGGCAACTGGTGGAGATCCGGGCCACGAAGTCGCAGGTCATGCTGCACTCAACAGCCCCCGGAAACGGCGGGGAGACGTTGCTGGCCATCCACCCGCGGGCCGTCGGCCGCGGAGTCCGCGTCGTCGACGAGACGCACTGGGACGGCCTGCCCACCGGCAAGGGACGCCGGACCACCACCAGCGACATCCCCGCCCAGCCCCGCCACGAGCATCCAGGCAGCAGGGAAGCCGGGTCACTGCAGGCCCTGCTGAACCGGGCTGCTGCCACCCGTGTCGAGGTCGGCCGCCGACCGCTGTCGGTCTATGACGAACTGACTGGCACCCGCCCCTTCACCACCCGTTCCCAGAGCAAGGAAACGTCTTGAGCGAGCTGACCGGCAACCGTATCCGCACCACGGCCGCCAAGCTCGGCCTGCCTCACCTGGCCGAAGCCGTCAACGAGTACTCACGGCGGGCCGACGAGGCGAAGATGGGTTACCTCGACTTCCTGGACCTGGTCCTTTCCGAGGAACTGGCTGTCCGCGACGACCGCCGCTTCCGCCAGGGCCTGCGGCTCTCCCGGCTCCCGCACCACAAGACACTCGACGAGTACGACTTCTCGTTCCAGCCTGAACTCGACCCGCGCAAGATCAAGGACCTCGCGACCCTGTCGTTCGTGGAGGCCAAGGCCAATGCGGCCCTCCTCGGGCCACCTGGAGTCGGCAAGACCCACATCGCCGTGGCCCTCGCGGCCGCGGCCTGCCGGGCTGGCTACTCGACTTCACCAGCCTCGACGACATGGTCCGCAACCTCAAGACGGCCGAAACCGCTGGCCGACTGTCCAGCAAACTCGGCACCTACCTCCGGCCCAGCGTCCTCGTGGTCGATGAGGTCGGTTACCAGCCCCTCGAACGCGCTGAGGCGAACCTGGTCTTCCAGGTGATCTCCAAGCGTTACGAGAAGGGCTCGATCATCCTCACCTCGAACAAGACCTTCAGCAAAGCGCACATGTTCCGGCGAACCTATGCCAGGCGGCGCCGAATCTTCACAGGTTCCAGCAGGATCGCGGATGCTGCATGATCGAACGATGCTGGTCGAACTGATGAAGGTCTCAAAGTTTCCGTACAGTCCTTGGCTGGCCCAGGTCCGGACGCCGTTCGGCCGGACAGCGGTCCGCTGGTGCGGTGACCAGGCCGCGAAGCCGGGCGAGTACTACGTTGAGTGGACGGTCGATGAGGACATCGCCTGGGGTCGTAACGCGAAACCAGCTGTCGGCGTCGGACCGGGAGTCCGTCCTGGCGGGCACTGCGTTGTCCTGCGCGGACGGCTGGACCTCACCGTGGACGGTGCAGCCGTGCTGGACTTTGATGGCTCGCAGATTCTGCTGGATCTTGCTGATCCGCTGCCCGAGGGTGTTGCCGGCACGTGGGTCGAGCTCTTCATCGAGCGCGAGAAGATCGCTCTCTACCCGTACGAACTCTGACCAGAGATCAGTCGTTGGCCGTCTCCCACTTGGCCAAGCGGGTCTCATCGATGCGGTCGGACAGATAGATCATGGTGGCCTCGGGGTTCATTCCGAAGGCGGCGGCGACGAGCTTGGGGTCCATGGTGTTGACCAGGTCGAGCAGTCGAGTGCAGCGGATCATGCGGGGTGGGAAGCCGCAGGCATCGAGGACGTGACTGACATAAGCAGTGGACGCCGGCCCCCGGCCGGACTTCGTCTGGCGGGTGACCATCACATGCGGGTTGTCCGTCCGCTGGTCTTCACGGTGGTCCAGGCAGCGTTCCACTGCCGCCCAAGACGGCGGATCCAAAGGAACCGGATGCGGGCGGTCGCCGAGCCGGGCGGTCCGGGCACGAAAGTCGAGGTCCCCGGACTGCAGCATCTTGACCTCGCGGCTTGAGGCGCCGTGCAACAGGGCGAGCATGCCGAGAAGGGCTTCGTGCGGGTGGACAGCCGGATCCATCGTCCAGCGGCGGAACAGCACACGTTGCTGGTCTAGCGTCAGCGTCGCGCCGGTGAAGCCGCTTGGTCCTCGGGCGGTCAGACCGCGGGCAGGATCGACGAGGACGATCTTCTGGGACCGCGCGAAGCGGAAGAACTGTCCGAGCACGACCAGTCGACGCTTTCGGGCCTTGGGTGAGCCTGCTAGGGCCTGTGTGATGTCGTGATCATTCGGCGGTCTTCAGGAGGTCGTCGATCCAGATCATTGCGGCGCGGAGGTGGAGGCCGGCGAGGTAGCT
>NZ_JBVHVT010000152.1:0-9461 GCF_055564695.1 Streptomyces sp. NPDC029014 | reverse complement strand
GGGGGGGGTGGGGGGGGGGGGGGGGGGGGGGGGGGGGGCGGGGGGGGGGGGGGGGGGGCGGGGGGGGGAGGGGGGGGGGGGGGGGCGGCCCCCCCCCCCGCCCCGGGGAGTGGTTGGGGGATCGCCGGTACGGCGGTGCTCACCGGGGTGTTCCTCGCGGCGATGTGGTGGGGGGTACGGCCGCTCCTCGCCCGGGCCGTGGAGCGGTGGGGCGGCTCCTGCCCGGAACCGGGGGCGGTGGTGGGGGTGTGCAGCGGGCTGTGCCTGGCGGCGTACACCACACAGGTGGTGGGGGTGCACGCGCTGTTCGGGGCGTTCGTCTTCGGGGCCGTGCTGCCGAGGGTGGGGGTGGTGGAGGCGGCCGCGGAGCGGATGCGGGAGTTCGCGGTGCCGGTGCTGCTGCCGCTGTTCTTCGTCGGGAGCGGGCTCAGAACGGACGTGGGGCTGCTGGTGGGCGGCGCGTGGTGGTGGGCCCTGGCGGTGCTGGGGGTGGCGGTCGCCGGTAAGTGGGGTGCGGGTGCCGGGGCGGCGCGGTTGGCGGGGATGCCGGGGCGGGATGCGGTGATGCTGGGCGCGCTGATGAACTGCCGGGGAGTGACGGAGCTGGTGGTGCTGAACGTGGGGCTCGGGCTCGGGGTGATCGGGGGAGAGCTGTTCACGATGCTGGTGCTGATGGCTTTGGTGACTACGGGGGTTACGGGGCCGGTGGTGCAGTGGCTGCGGGGGAGGGGTGGCGGCGAGCGCGGGGGCGAGCGTTAACGCCGTTAATGGTCTGTGCCCGGGTGGGGACGGCCGTGCTCCGTGAGCCGGGGCTAGGAGCGGGTAGAGGGGCCCGGTCCGGGCAATGCAGTTGTCTCACGGTCGAGCCTCTGAGCCCGGAGCTACAAAGCCGTCTCTCGCTGGGCGGACTCCCGGCTCCAGTGCAGTTCGTTCACAGCGTCTGCCGCCTCCCTGCGCACTTCGGGGTGGGGGTGCTGGAGGAACCGCTCAACAACCGGCAGCGCCGCCTGATCGTGAGTCGAGCCGAGGATGCCCAGGACGTAGTCCAGGAGCAGGGGTTCAAAGGCATCCGCACCGACGGCGAGGGGCTCCACCACCCGGTAGGGAAGCTCGTAGTGCGTGGAGGCAGTGCAGACTGCGTTCAGCGCCGACTCCCGCACCGGGTAGCCCTCATCGGAAAGCGCGACCGTGACCAGGCGCTCGACGGCCCGCTCAGCGTCCTGCGGTGTCAGGCGGCCCGTCTCCAGGACGTCGCTGACGACATCGAGGCAGAGGTCCCGGCGGCCCGCATCGGAGCCGTTCAGCTCCTCCCAAGCCGATTCGATCAATACCGTCAGGCCCTGATATCCGTCCACGGCCCGACTATAGGAGACGGCCGCCGCCTGGTCTCAGGGATAAATGACGGGGTCAGAGCGGTGACACGGCCTGTGTTCCCCCGCAGTACGAGCCGTCCTGCCGGCTGGGCGCGGGCGGTGTACTGCGGGCTGTTTCCCTACCCGCCCCTTCTCGCCCCTGGAGCGGCGCCCCGGACCCGCCGTACGGGCCGCCTCGGGCGCGGGGGTCGGCGGGCAGCGTTAACGGCGTTAATGGTGCGCGGGTGTGGGCGCGGGGTGTGCCGTGGGCGTTAACGCCGTTAATGGTCTGTGTCTGTGTCTGTGCCGAAACCGGGCGGGGCGTGCGCCACGAGGCATTGAGCGAGCGGAGCGTTAACGGCGTTAACGGTGCAGCCCGGTCTACGGGGTGTTCGTGGAGGCCGCGGCTTCACCACGCCTCTCACCTCAGTAATGGGTCGGCGTAGGACGGTTCAGCCGCCAGACCACGTTGATCCCGCTGTCCGAGGGTGCTGCGGGCAGCGTTGCCTGCTCACGCCGCACTTCGGTGAAACCCAGCCGTCGCGGTACGGCTCCGCTGGAGACGTTGGCCAGGTCGTGCGAGATCTCCAGGTACTCCACGTCAGGCTGGGCAAACGCCTCCGCCACCATGGCCGCCGTCGCTCTCGTGGCGATGCCCTGGCCGGTGGCGGCAGGGTGCAGCCAGTACCCGAGGCGCCGGCTCTGGAGGTCGGCCCCGCAGGCGTTCTGGCACATGCCGATGGGCGTGCCGTCCTTGGTGATGGCGTAGTTGTACGCGTCACCGCTGTCCCAGTTCGAGTCGGACTTCGCGAGGAAGGCTCGGGTGTCCTCCGCGCTGTGACGGGCGGCCCAGGACATCCAGGGCCGCAGGTGCTCCAACGACTCGCCGAGCAACCTGAACGCCAGCTCGAAGTCGCTCTGTCCCCTCCAGCGTCGCAGGACGAAGTCTCCGCACTCGATGATCTGCCTGGGCCGCATCATGATGTTCATGATCGTCCCGCAGAACGCGCACTGCAACGGGATGCAGAGGTTGCGTCCCGGCGACGCCGACGACGGCGGCTTCCTGGGATGGGGCCGCAGCGTTAACGGCGTTAATGGTGCAGACGCCGATCTGGAGCACGGTCTCTCGAGCCCATCCGCAAAGCGGCGTTGGTTCGGGAGATGGGTCGCTGAGCGACCGGAGGCGGAGCTGGCCGAACCGTTCAGCTTCGTTGTCGGCACGGACGGCGTGCTTCGGGTGGGGCCGCGACGAAGTGCAGAACGTCGTGCGTGAGGGCGAGCTCATCTGCGTTTTCTGCGGCAGCGATCTGCCCGAGGCGTGGAATGCGGATCCCGCTGCATGAAGGCCGTGGGCCACAGCCGTGGATGGGCGGTGCTCGGAGGTCGTGAGTGGCACCGGGCGGGTGGGGCCGGTAGGCGTTAACGGCGTTAATGGTTGGGGCGGCGGGCCGCTGGCCGGACCCTGCGGGGCTGTCTTCCAGACCCGGGCCGCAACGGTCCGACAAGCTCGCTCTGTGGCTCACCCCGCAAGCCCGAGACCGTTAACGCCGTTAATGCCCTCCACCTCCAGGGCCACCAACACCTGGCAGTCCGAACGGTGTCCGCGCGGTGCGAGACCCGTGAGAGCACCCGCACCGTTAACGCCGTTAATGCTGCGGATGAACCCACGCGCCGATGGCGGCGCCACCGTTGACGGGCTGCCGCGCTCAGGGAACCGGAGGTGCAGCCCCGCTCGTTGGCCGAGTACGTGCTCAGCCAGACCACGGGACCGAGGACCACACGCCGAACCACTGCTCGGCGCCGAACTCCTGGAACCGTTCCGTCTCGGTGAACCCCAGTTTCTCCGCGACACGTACCGAGCGGTCGTTGGCCACCTGGGTGCAGAGCACCACCGGCTCACCGGGAAACGCGTCGGCGAACCAGCCGAGTGCCGCCGAGCATGCCTCAAGAGCGTACCCGCGTCCCCACGCCGCCGGCAGGAGCATGTAGCTGAGCTCGGCCTCCCCGGCATCAGGACGGACGTGCCCCGGACGCTCCGCGTCCCGCCGGTCAAGCGTGACGATGCCGATCATCGCCCCGTCGTGATCGACCACGAACACGCCGGGGCGCCGCCCGGGTACTTCGGGTACTGCACTTTCAAGCTCAGCACGTGGTCGGGGGCCACCGAGGTACGCCCGCACCTCTGACGAGGCGAACAGGTCAACGTACGCCGCACGGTCCCGGGCCTCGGGCTCGCGGAGCACGAGCCGCTCGGTCCGCAACGGGGCGGGCGGCCAGACAACGGGTCCGAGCTCAGCCATGACAGGCAACCTTCCGTCTCGTGGTGTGAGCGTCGGGGTGGAGCGTTAACGGCGTTAACGGCGTTAATGGGTGGGGGAGTCCTCTGCCGGCGGTGGCTTCCGCCTCGGCGAGGGGCGGCGGGACCGAGCGGCGGGCCCAGCTGCTCTGGGTCCGCCCTCGCACTTCATGCGGAGTGTTGGGCAGCAGCTCGTCAGGAAGGCTTTGCTGGCGGGGAGTCGCGGTCCGGGGCGGGTGGGGTGAGCGGTGGTGCCGGGCATGGTTGTCCGGGGCGGGGCCGGTTCGCCAGTGGGTTGACGTGCTGCTCCTCGACCGGCCTGGTCTGGCCTGGCTCGCCAGGCCGGCCGGCCCCTGCCCCGGGCCTTGCGTTAACGGCGTTAATGGTCTCGGGCGGGTGTGGCATCCACCGTGTCCAGTGCCACCTGCCACGGGAAGTGGGGCGGTGCGTCGATGCCGGCCGGGCCGGGGACGAAGCCGTCCTCGCCGTAGAGGACCGTGACGCCGGCCCCGCGCAGCGTGGCCAGGGACTGATCGAACTGCGGGTGGGCGGCCAGGGCGGCGTTCGTGCAGGGCATCGTGACGACCGGGGTGCCCTTGCCGACGGCCTCCGCGGCGACGCCCAGGGCGAACTTGTCGGTCAGACCCAGCGCCCAGGAGTTCAGCGAGTTGAACGTCGCCGGGGCGAAGAGCAGGGCGTCCGCGGCCGGCCAGACGTCGGGGTCGCCGGGAAGTTTGTACTGCCAGCGCACCGGGTGGCCGGTCAAGGCCGCCAACCCGTCGAGGCTTTGGGAGATCCAGTGCGCGGCCATGGGGGTGAGGCCGAGGCAGACGTCCCAGCCGCGGGACTGCGCGTCCTCGATCACGTGGGCCACGTCGAAGACGGGTGGGGCGGCGGAGCAGAGCAGGTAGAGGCTCTTGGTGCGGGTCATACCGACATGTGATCACATTCCTTGACCTCAACCACACTTGAGGCGTCACGATCACGTCATGAGCGAGCAGATGAAGGCCCTGGAGGCCATTGCAGAGGTCGTGAACGAGGTCGAGCGCACCCAGCGGGCGAAGGACGCCGAAGGGTTCCTCGCCCTGTTCCACCCCGACGCCCTGTGGACCACGGGGCACGGCAAGGTGCTGATCGGGTTCGACGCGATCGCCGAGTTCACCCGGGCCGTGCTGCCGTCGGCCGAGTGGGACGGCGACGTCACGTACGAGGTGGCGCACGCGCAGTTCCTGCGGCCGGACGTGGCCGCCGTGAAGGTGCACCAGGTCTATCGCAGCGGTGCGGGGGACGTGGTGAGCGAAGGTGTCCCGCTGTTCGTGATGACGCAGGAGCGCGAGGGCGGTCCGTGGCTGCTGACGGCCTGCCAGAACACCCAGGTATGGAAGGGGTAGACGCTCGCGCATGCGAGTGAGGGTCTCGGCCATGGCCCGTCTCGGGGGCGGCGGGCTTGACTGGGGGCATGGCTGAGACACGGAAGAACGTGCAGGGTGCGAGTGGTGACGTGCTCGTGATCGGAGGGCGCGGCAAGACCGGGAAGCGGGTGGTCGAGCGGCTGACCGCGCAGGGCCGGGCCGTACGGGTCGGGTCGCGCAGCGGGCAACCGGCCTTCGACTGGACCGAGCCCGAGGGATGGGCCGCGGCGCTCGACGGGGTCGACCGGGTGTACGTGACGTACTACCCCGACCTCGGGTTCCCCGGCGCGGACGAGCGGATCGCCTCGTTCGCGGAGACGGCCGTCGCCGCCGGGGTGCGGCGGCTGGTGCTGCTGTCCGGCCGGGGCGAGGAGGGCGCGCAGCGGGCCGAGGAGCGGCTGAAGGATTCCGGGGCGGACTGGACCGTCGTACGGGCCGGCTGGTTCGCCCAGAACTTCGACGAGGGGATCTTCGTCGAGGACGTGCGTGCCGGCACGATCGCCCTGCCGACCGGGGACGCCGTCGAGCCGTTCGTCGATGCCGACGACATCGCCGACGTCGTCGTCGCCGCGCTGTCCGACGACCGGCACATCGGCCGGACGTACGAGCTGACCGGGCCGCGACTGATGGGCTTCGCCGAGGTCGCCGTCGAGCTGTCGAAGGCGACCGGGCGGGAGATCGCGTACGTGCCCGTCTCCGACGAGGCGTACCGGGCGGTGCTGCGGGAGCTGGAGGACGTGCCGGAGGAGTTCGCGGAGCTGTTCGAGATGCTCCGGGACGGGCGCAACGCGCAGATCGCGCACGGGGTGCGGGAGGTGCTCGGCCGGGAGCCGCGGGACTTCTCCGCGTACGCGCGGGACGCGGCGGCGACCGGTGTGTGGGACGTGTGAGCGCTGCGACCACCGCTCCGACCGCCGCCACCGCTCCCACCGCCGCGACCGTTCACACCGCTGCGACCGTTCACACGGTTGCGACCACCGTGACCGTGTGGGGCAGGATGGGGTCGTGGACATGATGACGGGGCTCCTCGAAGGGCCTAAGGCCCGCGGGGCGCTCCTCCTCAAGTCGGTCTTCAACCCGCCGTGGGCGGTGCGGATCGAGGACCGGGCCCCGCTCACGGTGCTCACCCTCGTCCGCGGGTCGGGCTGGCTGCTCCCCGACGGGGGTACGCCGGTGCCGATCGGTCCCGGGGACGTGGCCCTCGTACGGGGGCCACGGCCGTACACGATCGCGGACACGCCCGGGACACCGGTGCACGTCACGATCGACGAAGAACAGCGGTGCAGCGGCCCCGACGGCAAGGACCTCGGCAGCGCCCTGGACCTCGACCTGCGCACCTGGGGCACGCCGGTCCCCGACGAGCGGGCCGCGGTCATGCTGAGCGGCACCTACCTGGAGCCGAGCGAGGTCGGGCGGCGGCTGCTGAACGCGCTACCGGCGGTCCTGGTCCGGCCGGCGGCCGCGGCCGACACCACCCTGATCGGTCTGCTGGCCTCCGAGATCAGCCGCGACGAGCCGGGCCAGGAGCTCGTCCTGGACCGGCTGCTGGACCTGCTGCTGATCGGGGTGCTGCGCACCTGGCTCGCCGACCCCGCGTCCGGCTCTCCGGGCTGGTACCGGGCGCACAGCGACCCGGTGGTGGGCCGGGCGGTGCGGCTGCTGCACGAGAACCCGGCACACGGCTGGACGGTGGCGGAGCTCGCCCAGAAGACCGGGGTGTCGCGGGCGGCGCTGGCGCGGCGGTTCACCGAGCTCGTGGGGGAGCCGCCGATGGCCTACCTGACGGGGTGGCGGCTGGCCGTGGCGGCGGACCTGCTGCGCGAGCCGGACGCCACGGTCGCGTCGGTGGCGCGGCGGGTGGGGTACGGGTCGGCATTCGCCCTGTCGGCGGCGTTCAAGCGGGTGCGGGGGGTCAGCCCGCAGGAGTTCCGGGCCGGGGCCCTCGCGGTCTAGAGGTCCAGGACGCCGACGGTCTGGCCGCCGCTGGTCTCGCCGGTCAGGGCGAAGCCGAGGCCCCGGTAGAACGGCTCGGGGGTGCCCGGGCCGGGCTCCCAGGTGACGAACGCCCGGGACGCCCCGCGGCGGCGCAGCTCCTCCGTGACGGCCTCGACGGCGAAGCGGCCGTAGCCCTTGGCCTGATGGGCGGCATCGACGTTCAGGCGCCAGATGCCGGAGCGGACGTCGGAGGAATCGCGCTCGGGGTCCCAGGCTATGTCGACGAATGCCATGACGAACCCCACGACCGTGTCACCGTCGACGACGGCGCGGGGCCACGCGACCTCGCCGTGGACGTAGGCCTCGGCGAGGGATTTGACCACGGGGGAGACGAGGTGCTCCTGGTCGGAGCGGACCCGGACCGCGCAGACGGCGTCGAAGTTGGCGGCGGTGACGGGTTCCAGGCGCAGGGTGGAGGCGTTCATGATCGCAGCCTAGCGAGTCGGGCGGCCGGTTCCGCAGGCGTTTCCCACCGGCCGCGCGGTGGTAGGGGAGGGCGCGCCGGCCGCCGTCGTGAGCAGCGGGGAGCGGTGGGGAGTGGTGGTGCGGCGGTGGGCGAAGGGGTCGGTTCGGTGTCCGGTGTTCAGGAAGGGGTGTGTCATGCGGGTGCAGGCGGATCAGCGTCAGGGGCGGCCTCCGGGTCGGGATCGGAACGGCGGCCGGGTCTCCGGTGTCCTGCTCGGGGTGTCGGCGGTGTGCATGGGGCTGATGGCGGGGCTGTTCCTCGCGTTCGACGTGTCGGTGATGCCGGGGCTCGCGCGGGGCGACGACCGGACCTACGTCGCGGCGATGCAGAACTTCAACGCGGCCATCGACGGGAACCCCGTCTTCGGGACGGTGTTCGTCGTCGCGCTGCTCGGGACGGTCGCCTCGGCGGCCGTCGAGTACCGCAGGGGGAGACGCGGTGTCGCGGTGTGGGCGGGGGCGGCGGCCCTCGCGTACGCCGTCGTCCTGGTGGTCACGTTCGCGGTGAACATCCCGCTGAACAACGAGCTCGCCGCGGTGGGTGATCCGGCGGCCCTCGCCGGATCCTCCGTCGTGGAGCGGTTCAAGGGGACGTGGGTGACGGCGAACATCGTCCGGACGCTGCTGTGCACGCTCGCGCTGGGCTGCCTGGTGCAGGCGTTGGTGCGGTACGGGAGGGCCACCGCGATCCCGGTGCGCTGAACCGTCGAGCGGGCCGCCGGGGCCGGGGCGGCCGCACCCGAAACCGTTCGGCCGCCCCGGCCGCTTCGTTGTGCGTCCCGTCTCAGACCAGGGACACGGCCCAGGCGAGGCAGCCGAGGGCCACGGTGCACAGCAGGGTGCGCCAGCGGTTCGCGGCGACCCACCGCGACTCGAACGCGCGGCGGACGGCCGCCTGGTCGGGGATCCGGTCGACCGGGCCCGCCTGCTCCAGGGCGTTGTTGAGCGGGATGTTGACGCGTCCGGTGACGCCGAGCGCCAGGACGTACGCGACGAGGGCGGCCCCCATCGCCACGGTCGCCCCGGACCACCCGCCGCCGTCGGCGAGGTGCAGGGCCAGGGCCACGGCGGTGAACAGCAGGGCGCCGAGGAACACGGCCAGGAACAGGCCGTTGATGATGGCCGTGTTGATGCGCTGCATGACCTGGATCAGGGTCCGGTCGTCGGAGCGCTTCAGGGCGGGCATCACCGACACGTCGAAGGCGAAGAACAAACCCGCCATCAGGCCCGTCGTGACGGTCGCGGCGATCAGTGAGGCGAGTCTTGCGGATTCCACGTTCGCTTCCCCCTGGTGGTGGTCGAATCGTCGGCGGCCGGTGACGGCCGGCGGCAGCCGATCGTTTCACCTCACCCGCGGCCTCCGGTCGCGTTTTCCGCGCACCGTGCGCGTTCCGTGAGATGGCGCCGCTCGGGCGTGCTGCTCGTCCGGCGAGCGGCTGCGCGGAAGGCGTCCGCGGCGGCCCGCTGCTCGCCCAGCAGCTCCAACAGGTGGCCGCGGGTCGCGAGCAGCCGGTGGTGGCCGGCCATGCGCTGGTCCCGCTCCAGCCGCGCCAGCAGGCCGAGCCCGGCCGCCGGGCCGTGGACGGCGCCGACGGCGACCGCCCGGTTGAGGGTGACCATCGGGTTCGGGCCGAAACGTTCCAGCAGCTCGTACAGGGCCAGGATCTGGGGCCAGTCGGTCGCGTCGGCGTCCCCGGCCTCGGCGTGCACGGCGGCGATGGCGGCTTGCACCTGGTACGGGCCCGGCTCGCCGTGCGGCAGCGTACGAGCGACGAGGTCCAGGCCCTCCGCCGTCAGGGCGCGGTCCCAGCGGCCGCGGTCCTGGGGGGGGGGGGGGGGGAGGGGGGGGGGGGGGGGAGGGGGGAGCAGAAGGAATGTGGGCCGGGGCAAAGGGGAGAGAAGACAGAAGGAGGTCCATGGTTCGTTGGGTAGCAGAGGGTG
>NZ_JBVHVT010000151.1:0-9853 GCF_055564695.1 Streptomyces sp. NPDC029014 | reverse complement strand
TTGACACACCTTTCTCCCCACCACACACCCCGACGGACCTCTCCCCCCCCCCCTCCCCCCCTCTCCCCCCCCCCCCCCCCCCCCCACCCCCCCCCCCCTTTCCCCCCCCCCCCCCCCCGCTCCTGCGTTCTCGCGGACCCGCGCGCCCGCGTTCTCGTGCACCCGCCGATTCCCGCGTTGTCGGTCGTTCGTGGGACGCTCGTAGACATGAGTCCACAGGAGCAGCACGGCACCGGCCGGGGGTACGCGGTCCCGACGGGGCGGCCCTACGCCCTCAGGGAGCTGCAGGCCGCCATCGGCAGCCTCGGCGACCACCTGAAGGAGCTGTACGACGGCGCCCACCCCGCCGAGTACGAGGCCGTCGCCGACGCCCTCTACACCGCCTTCCAGACCGCCGCCGGACTCGCCCCCGCCAAGAGCTACACCGGCTGCCCCGAGCACCCCAACGGCGCCCTCGACCCCGAGGCGCCCGACGGCTGGGGCCGCTGCCTGATCTGCAACGACCGGCGCCGCCTCGGGCTGCGCGACCGCGGCGGCCGCGCCGGCCGGCCCGCCGCCGCGGCCCGCCCCGCCGCCCCGCCGGCCGGGGAGCAGCGCCGGCTCGGCTACCCGGTGCCCGACCCGCCGTACACCCTCGACGCGCTGCGCGACCACGTCCGCACCGTCGAGGACCGCCGCTTCCACCTGAGCCTCTCCTCGTCCACCGACGACTTCGTACGGATAGCGGACGACCTCCACCGCGCGTTCATCGTGGCCCGCGAGCTGTCCCGGCCGCGCGGCGCCTCCGGCTGCTCCGAGCACCCCGGCGCGCCCGTCGACCCGGACGCGCCCCCAGGAGAGGCCTGTATCTTCTGCGCCGGACGCAAGAGACGCGCGCAGCGCTCCGCGACGACCCCGGAGATGCTCCCGCGCCTCCGCCGGGGCGAACGCAGGCAGCTGCAGCGCCGATTCGAGCGGCCGCCGGGCTGAGAAGCCGCCGGAACCGCGGACGACACGGCCCGCGGCCCGACGTCCGACGGCTATCCGCCGCAGTCCGGCCAAGGCGAACACGACCGTCGTTAAGGTGAACCCCATGAGCTCTCCCGCCCGCTTCGACCGCGGCCACACCGACGATCTGATGACCTTCCTGACGGCCAGTCCGTCGCCGTACCACGCCGTGGCCAACGCGGCGAAGCGGCTGGAGAAGGCGGGCTTCACGCAGGTGTCGGAAACGGACGCCTGGGACGCGGGCAGCGGGGGCCGGTTCGTGCTCCGCGGCGGCGCACTCATCGCGTGGTACGTCCCGGAGGGCGCGGCCGCGCACACCCCGTTCCGGATCATCGGCGCGCACACCGACTCGCCCAACCTCCGCGTCAAGCCGCTTCCTGACAGCGGGTCGGCCGGCTGGCGGCAGATCGCCGTCGAGATCTACGGCGGCCCCCTGCTCAACACCTGGCTCGACCGCGACCTGGGCCTGGCCGGGCGGCTGACGCTGCGCGACGGCAGCGAGCGGCTGGTCAACGTGGACCGGGCGCTGCTGCGCGTGCCGCAGCTGGCCATCCACCTGGACCGGGCCGTCAACAGCGACGGCCTCAAGCTCGACAAGCAGCGGCACATGCAGCCGATCTGGGGCCTCGGCGACGTCCGGGAGGGTGACCTCATCGCCTTCCTGGAGGAGGAAGAGGGCCTGCCGCAGGGCTCGGTGGCGGGCTGGGACCTGATGGTCCACTCGATCGAGCCGGCCTCCTACCTGGGGCGCGACCGGGAGTTGGTGGCCGGGCCGCGCATGGACAACCTGATCTCGGTGCACGCGGGCGTGGCCGCCCTCGCCGCGGTCCCGGCCGCCGGCGGTTCGCCGGACCACATCCCGGTGCTGGCCGCGTTCGACCACGAGGAGAACGGCTCGCAGTCGGACACCGGCGCCGACGGCCCGCTGCTGGGGAACGTGCTGGAACGTTCCGTCTTCGCGCGCGGCGGCTCGTTCGAGGACCGGGCGCGCGCCCTCGCGGGCAGCATCTGCATCTCCTCCGACACCGGCCACGCCGTGCACCCCAACTACGCGGAGCGGCACGACCCGACGCACCACCCGCGCGCCAACGGCGGCCCCATCCTCAAGGTCAACGTCAACCAGCGGTACGCGACGGACGGCAGCGGACGGGCCGTCTTCGCCGCGGCCTGCGAGCGGGCCGGCGTGCCGTGGCAGACGTTCGTGTCGAACAACTCGATGCCGTGCGGCACGACGATCGGCCCGATCACGGCCGCCCGGCACGGCATCCAGACGGTGGACATCGGTATCGCGATCCTGTCGATGCACAGCGCGCGCGAACTGTGCGGCGCGGAGGACCCGTACCTCCTGGCCAACGCCCTCGTCGCCTTCCTGGAGTCCTGACCCCACCCCGATCGACCGACCGACCGATCGACCCCGGCGCGCCCGTGCGGCGCCCCGGGCCGGCGTCCGACCCACCCCCTGCACGCGCGTCCGGCGGACGCGCGCGCAGGGGGTTTCGCCGACGAGAAGCCCCCGCGCAACGCGCGGGGGCTTCTGCGTTCCCGGTGGACCCGTCAGGCGTCGAGGCCGGCGAGGACCAGGGGGAGGCGGGTCGCGCCCGTCGGCGTGAGGGCCAGCGGGACGCCCCAGTCCTGCTGGTGGACGTGGCAGGCCGGGTACTCGTTGGCCGGGTCGTCGTCGCAGGACGCCGCCATCGCGGAGACGTGCAGCACGCCTTCGGCGACCTCCGGGTTGAGCTCCAGCTCCCGGGACAGGTCCGTGCCCGTGCCCTCACCGGACAGCAGCAGCTCCGGCGGGGTCGAGGACACCAGCAGCCGCGTCGACGGCCCGTAGCGGGTGTCGAGCTTCTGGCCGGTCGGCGCCTGGAAGACCACGTCGAGCCGGAGCGTTCCCGGGGCCACCTCGGTGGCGGCGCGCTGGGTGCGGTGGGCGACGGCGTCGACCCGTACCGCCTCCTCCGGCAGCCGCAGCCGGGTCAGCCGGTGCCGGGCGGACTCCACGACCACGATGTCCTCGCCGACGAGCACCGCGCCGCTCGGCTCGCGCAGGTCGGTGGCGAGCGTGGTGACCTGGCCGGTCGCCGGGTCGAAGCGGCGCAGGGCGTGGTTGTACGTGTCGCACACCGCGACCGAGCCGTCGGGCAGGGCCGTCACCCCGAGCGGGTGCTGGAGCAGCGCCTGGTCCGCGTCGCCGTCCCGGTGCCCGAAGTCGAACAGTCCGGTGCCGACGGCGGTGCGCAGCACGTAGCCGTAGCCGTCGCCGTCGCCTTCACCGTCTCCGTCGCCGTCGCCCTCGGTGGCGGGCTCGACGTAGCGCAGGGCGCTGTTCTCGGAGTCCGCGATCCACAGCCGGTCCCCGGCGGCCGCGAGCCCGGACGGCTGAGCGAGCCACGCCTCCGGGGCGGGCCCGTCGTGCAGGCCCTCGTTGGTGGTACCGGCGGCCACCTCCACGGTCCCGGTCGCCGGGTCCCAGGTCCACAGCTGGTGGACGCCCGCCATGGCGATCCACACCCGGTCCTGCCACCAGGCCACGTCCCACGGGGAGGACAGGTCCACCTCCAGGGCCGGGCCCGAGGTCGGCGAGCCCTGCCACCACTGGCGGCCGGTGCCGGCGACCGTCTCGACGGCCCCGGTGGCCGGGTCGAAGGTGCGCAGCGCGTGGTTGACGGTGTCGGCGACCACGACCCGCCCGTCGGGCAGCAGCGCCAGTCCCTGCGGCTCGCTGAACGCGTCCGGCCCGAAGCCGCGCTCCCCGCTGCCGATGCGGCGTACGACGGTCTCCCCGTCCGGGGCCAGCTCCACGAGCCGGTGCCGCGTCGAGTCCGACACGAGCAGGTTCCCCGACGGCAGGACCAGGGCCTTCCCGGGGAACCGCAGCTCGCCCGCCACCGGCTCGGGCGCCACGTACGGCCCGTCGCCGCGGCGCAGGGTGCCCTTGGCCTCGTGCTCGGCCTCCAGCTCCTCGACCAGGCGCTCGATGGCGTGCGCGTGCCCCTCGCCGGCGTGCTGGGCGACGACGTACCCCTCGGGGTCGATCACGACGAGGGTGGGCCAGGCCCGTACGGCGTACTGCTTCCAGGTGGCGAGCTCGGGGTCGTCCAGCACCGGGTGGTGGACCTCGTAGCGCTCGACGGCGTCGACGACGGCCGCGTGCTCGGCCTCGTGGACGAACTTCGGCGAGTGCACCCCGATGATCACGACGGTGTCGCGGTGCTTCTCCTCCAGCTCGCGCAGCTCGTCGAGGACGTGGAGGCAGTTGATGCAGCAGAACGTCCAGAAGTCGAGGATGGTGATGCGTCCCCGCAGGTCGGCGAGGGTGAGCTCGGTGCCTCCGGTGTTGAGCCAGCCCCCCTTCCCGACCAGCTCGGGGGCACGGACACGGGCACGGCGGGGCGCGGGCGCGGGGGTGGGCGCCGGGGCGGCATCGTTCATCCTTCAAGCATGCCATTCACCCGTGAACGGCGGATCAACACGCACGCCCGGGCCCCGTCCACTCTCCGGGGTGACGACACGGCCGGCGCCCGCGTGCGACTCTGGCGGCGGGGAGCGAAGGAGGCGTCCGGCATGACCACCGCGCATGACTACAGCGGCCACCAGAACTACGGCGATATCGCCGATCCCGAGCTCGCACTCAAGTACGCCATCCAACATGTCAGCGGAGACCGCACGGAGCTGATCGAGGGGGTCATCAGCATCGTGACACCCACATGGGATCACGAGCGAGCGGCCAAGATCGTACGCCGCCAAATCGAGGCGCGGGTCGATGAGCTCGGCTGCGTCGAAGGCTCGGGAAATCTCGACTTGCCTGGTTCATCGAACTGGTACGTGCCCGACATCGCGGTGGTTCCCGATGCCCTCGCGCGTGACGGCGCAGCCCTGCTGCCCGACCAAACCCTCCTCGTCGTCGAGGTCACCTCGAAGTCGAACGCCGAGACCGACCGGGTGGTCAAGCGGAAGCGGTACGCCGAGTACGGGGCGCCGCTGTACCTGCTGGTCGACCGGGTGGAGAAGACCGTCACGGTGTACTCCGGGCCGGGGCGGCTCGGGTACACCGGGGTCGACGGGCCGCACTCGTTCGGGACGCCGGTGCGGCTGCCCGAGCCGTTCGGCATCGAGCTCGACACCAGCGGGCTCTAGTCGAACAGGGCGGTCAGACCGGGCAGACGGGCGGCGGTCTCGGTCCGGTCGTCGAAGTCGAAGCCCCAGGCCGGGTCCAGGGGCGGGTAGCTGATCGTGAAGGAGTCCGCAGGCAGCTCCCGGCCCGTGGCCTGCTCGTAGGCGGTCCAGGCGATGGAGAGGGCCTCCTCGTCCCACAGTTCCAGGCCCTCCGCGGCCGCCTCGCGGACCGCCGGGTGCCCGGCGAGGGAGTCCGGGTCGGCGAGGGCGGCGGCGAAGACGGCCTCTCCCTGGGTGAGCAGCCAGCCCCGGAAGTAGTCGAAGCCGTCGTCCGAGCAGCCGCCGTTGATCACGTACGCGGCCGCCCACAGGGGGCTGCGGTACGACGCGGCGAGGAGGTCCCACAGCACCTGCTGGGCCACCGCTATCTCGGCCGGCGGGCGCAGGGCCAGCAACTGGGCGGCGCGCGCGGCCACATGGTCCGGGGCGGCCTCGGCGCGGGCCGTCTCGATCAGCTTCCAGAAGGTCTGCGTGTCCATGGGGCGAGCCTCGCATCCCCCTGTGACATCCGGCGGTGGGATCAGCTGCCCAGGAACGAGTTCAGGGAGGCGGTCAGGGCGTCCACGAAGCGGTCCCGGACCTCCGGCGGCAGCAGGTCGAGGGAGAGGTAGGGGTTCAGGTCCTCCAGTTCGACCAGGAGGAGTTCGCCCGACGGGGCGCGGCAGGCGTCCACCCGCTGGATGCCGTGGGACAGGGTGTTCCACCGGATGAAGGAGACCGCGAAGTCCAGGTCGGCGGCCGTCGGCTCGTACCGCACCAGCTCCCAGCGGCGGGCCGGGTCGGGGGCGTACAGGGCGTACTGGAAGGTGTCGTCGACGTAATAGAAGGACACCTCGTACGCGAAGTCGATGCGCGGCTGGACGAGGACCTCCCCGGCCGGGCCGGCCGGCTCCGGGGTGAAGGTGAGGCCGATGGAGTCGGCGCCCTGCCTGGGCTTCACCACGTACTGCGGGACCTGCGGCAGCCGGTCGAGGTGCGCCGGGTCGTCGACGGTCGGGATGACCGGGTAGCCGGCGGCGGTCAGGTCGAGGAGGTACTGCTTGCCCGCCATGTCGCCGCGGCCGGTGAGCGGGTTGTAGACGCGGGTGCCGCTGGCGAGGGCGGCCGCGCGGAAGGAGTCGTACGCCGCCTGGTAGTTCAGGACGGGCCCGCTGTTGCGGACGACGACCGCGTCGAAGCCCCGCGGCATCAGGGCCTGCGCGTCCTCGGGATGGCACAGGGCCAGCTCGAAGCGGGTGCGCAGGCGCGAGGTGAGGAAGACGTCCTCGTCGCCGTAGCGGCGGCCGCGGGCCGGGTACGACAGGTCCGTCACGTAGAGCAGCTGGGGCATGGGAGGAAACCTATCTCCATGCTTCGTGCCCCACGCCCCATGCCCTGTGCCCCGTGCCTCCCCCGCCCCGCGCCGGGAGTGCACGGGCGGGGCGGGCGGGTGGTGCGGTCAGCGGGTGGGGGTGTGCAGGCCGAGCACGCGGTCCTTCAGGGCCGGGAACTGCTCACGGGTCTCGGCGACCTTCCCCGGTTCCAGCTCGACGGTGAGGACCTCCTCGCCGGGGCCCGCCTCGGCCAGGACCTCGCCCCACGGGTCCACGACCAGGCTGTGCCCGGCCTGCTCGACCCCGGCGTGGGTGCCGGAGAGGCTGCAGGCGAGGACGTACGCCTGGTCCTCGACGGCACGCGCCCGGTTCAACAGGGTCCAGTGCGCGCGGCGGCGGGCGGGCCAGCCCGCGGCGACGACCATCGTGGTGGCTCCGGCGTCGACCAGCCCGCGGAACAGCTCGGGGAAGCGCAGGTCGTAGCAGGTGGCGATGCCGAGGGTCTGCTCCGGCAGGGCCACGGTGGTCAGGGAGTCGCCGGCGGACATCATCACGGCCTCGCCCTGGTCGAAGCCGAAGCGGTGGATCTTGCGGTAGCTGGCGGCGAGCTCGCCCGCCGGGGAGATGACGAGCGCGGTGTTGTAGAGGGAACCGTCGCCGGCCCGCTCGACGACGGACCCTGCGTGCAGCCAGACGCCGACGTCGCTCGCCGCCTTCGACATCGCCTCGAAGGTGGGGCCGTCGAGGGGCTCGGCCTCGGTCTCGAACAGCTCGTAGGCGAAGGCACCCACGGTCCACAGCTCGGGCAGGACCACCAGGTCCGAACCGGCCTGTTCCCGTACGAGATCGGCCGCCCGGGCCCGTCGGTGGGCCACCGACTCCCCGTCGGTCACCGGCATTTGGATCAGCGAGGCGCGCACACTACCACCATCCTGGTGTTCAAGCCGTCAACTCGGCCTACGATCGTCACACGAAAGCACTGCCGGGGTACCCACCGGCAGCGTAGTTTGGGAAACCGCCCACGACCGTCCACACGCTTCCAGACATGGCACGCCGAACAGCACGCGAGGGGTCCCGTTGACCGTCCATCCGCATCCCAGTCTCCAGCCCTATGCCGACGCGTGGACGCACTCCGTCGAGGCGATAACCGAGCTGGTCCTCCCCCTGACGGAAGGCGAGTGGAACCGGGCGACCCCGTGCCCCGGCTGGTCGGTCCGCGATGTGGTGTCGCACGTCATCGGCATCGAGACGGAGATGCTCGGGGACCCGCGGCCGATCCACACCCTGCCCAGGGACCTGCGGCACGTGGTGGACGAGTTCACCCGGTACATGGAGGTCCAGGTTGACGTCC
Source organism: Streptomyces sp. NPDC029014 (assembly GCF_055564695.1). NCBI lineage: Bacteria > Bacillati > Actinomycetota > Actinomycetes > Kitasatosporales > Streptomycetaceae > Streptomyces > Streptomyces sp. NPDC029014. The sequence continues at coordinate 2,026 of NZ_JBVHVT010000151.1, read as the reverse complement.
GCCGGCACCACACCGCGCCGGAGATGACCTCGGAGCTGGAGTACACGGTCATCCGGCGCGCGCGGCAGCTGCGCAACGAGAAGCGGGACCCGTCGACGACGGTGCGCGGCCCGCTCGGCAACCAGGTGACCCTGGAGTTCGCGCTCCAGCTGCGCGCGTTCGACGTGTGGATCCACGAGCAGGACCTGCGGGCGGCGCTCGGCGTGCCGGGGAACTGGGACTCCCCCGGCGCGTTCGTGGCACGGGACATGTTCCTCGCCGGGCTGCCGAAGGTGGTCGCCAAGCTGGCGGGGGCGCCCGCGAACTCGACGGTCGTCATCGACGTGCACGGGCCGGTGGAGTTCCTGCGGACGGTGCGCGTGGACGGTGCGGGGCGCGGGACGGTCGACTCGACGCCCTCGCTCGGGCCCGCGGTGACGCTGGCGATGGACTGGGAGACGTACGTACGGCTGGCGGCGGGCCGGGTCCGGCCGCACGCGGTGGCCGACCGGGTGAAGGTCGACGGCGACGCGGAGCTCGCGGCCGCGATCCTGGCGAACTTCGCCGTCACGCCGTAGGGCGGGCGGGCCGGAGGCGCTCCCCGCACGCGGGCGGGAGCCCCGGCGCGGGCCGCCCCGGCGCGGGCCGCCCCGGCGCGGGCCGCGGAGGAAGGTCCCGTTCTCCCGTCCCCTCCGGCCGCCGCAGTACGTGCCTGAGCGGTCCCCGCGGTTCCCCGCGCTCTCCGTGGTCCCCGCGCTCTCCGTGGTCCCCGCGATCCCCCGGGCTCGCCGGCGGCGCGGGCGAGAACCGCAGCGGGCGGTTGGTCGTCCCCGTCACCGGGGTGCGGACCGATCAAGGAAGAGGGGGGCGCGGACATGTGGTCCAGGCTGTCGGCCGGGGCCGTTCCGGAGGGGGAGCGGCTCGACTGGTTCACGGACGTGATCGCGCAGGAACTGGTGCCGACGGCGATCAGGAGCGAGCGGGCCGACCGCTTCTGGGCCGAGGCCTCCGTCCTCGACCTCGGCCCCGTCCAGGTGTCGACGTTCGGGTTCACGGCCCTCACCTCCCTGCGCACGGCCGCCCACGTACGGCGCAGCGACCCCGAGCAGTACCAGCTGGGCCTGGTGACCGACGGTGTGATGTCGCTCGACCAGAACCGCAACCGTTCGGGCATGTTCAACGGGGACATGGTGCTGTGGGACACCTCGCTGCCCATGACCTCGGACGCCGTGCCCCCGGACGGGGGCCTGGTCCGGGCGGTCACCCTGTCGTTCCCGCGCCACGCACTGCCGGTGCGCGGCGCCCGGGTGGAGCGGCTGCTCGCGCAGCGCATCCCCGGCCGCCACGGGATGGGGGCGATCCTCGCCCAGTACGTGCGCTCGCTGGCGGCGCACGGCGCGGACTGCGGTCCGGCGGAGCTGGACCGGCTCGGGACGATGGCCCTCGACCTGGTGGGGGCCTGCCTGGCCGGGATGCTGGGCGCCGAGGAGGCGCTGACGCCGGAGGCCCGCACCCGGGCCCTGTGGGAGCGGATCGACGCCTTCGTGGAGCACAACCTGGGCGACCCGCAGCTGACCCCGGCCGCGGTCGCCGCCCGGCACGGCATCTCGCTGCGCCGCCTCCAGCAGCTCTTCCGGGAGCGGGGCGAGACGCCCGCGGCCGGGATCCGGCGGCGCCGGCTGGAGCGGTGCCGGGCCGAGCTGGAGGACCCGGCGCGGGCGGGCCGGCCGGTGCACGCGGTGGCCGCGCGGTGGGGTTTCACGGACCCCTCGGTTTTCAGCCGTTCGTTCCGCGAGGCGTACGGGACGAGTCCGACCGAGTACCGGCACCGGGCGGTTCGGGAGGCGGTTGCGCAGGAGGTCAACGATGTCTGCGCGGGGCGCACAGCCGCCGGCTCCGGGCAGCCCTAGGCTCGGCACGGCTGGCCGGATGCGTGCGGCCCAGGGGGGGGGGGGGGGGGGGGGGGGGGGGGGGGGGGGGGGGGGGGGGGGGGGGGGGGGGGGGGAGCAGGGGACGACATCAAACCCGCAATAAACGACCCCGGGTT
>NZ_JBVHVT010000150.1:0-10483 GCF_055564695.1 Streptomyces sp. NPDC029014 | reverse complement strand
TCTCCCCCCCAGGGGGGGGGCGTTTAGCCCGAGACAGGGGACACCACCAAAACAAACACCCCAAGCAACAAGGGAAACAACCCCCCCCCCCCCCCTGCTCCCCCCCCCCCCCCCCCCCCCCCGCCCCGGTGCGGCTCGGAGGCCGTGCGGCTCAGTAGGCCTCGGTGAACAGGCGGGAGGCCTTCACGTCGGTGGCGCGGTAGTCGCCCTTGCCGCGCTCGATCAGCTGGGCGACCTTCTCCAGCTGGTCCTTCATGTGGTCGGCCTTCTGCCGGTACTTGCCCTGGAGCGTGACGTACTCCTTGTGCGCCTCACCGTCCCAGGTGTCGGTGACGACCTTGAGGGCCTGCTCCATCTCCGCCAGGTCGTCGATGATGTTCTTGGAGACGGTGCGGATGCGGTTCGCCATCTCCTGGACGCTCTCGTACCGTACCCGGGTTGCCCCGTCGTTGGACGCCATGGTCTTCTCCTTCGCGCTGGGCTTGAGCTGGTGGGGGACGACGCGGCGGTCAGACGCCGTTGAGGCCCGAGGTGTTCTGGTTGCCGGAGGCTGCCTGGACGGCCTTGAACGCGGCGCGCACCTCGTCGTCCTGGGCGTTGCTCAGGTTCTTGGTCTGCGCGACCGCGTTGTGCAGGACACCCAGCAGGCGGCGGATCTCGTCGTGGTCCTCGTTGACGGTGTTCTGGGCGGAGACGAAGCCGTCGGCACCGACACCGGTCCAGCCGGCGCTCACCGTGGCGAGGATGTCGGCCAGCTCACGGGCCTGCTTGGTGACGGCGTTGGCCGTCGTCTCGATCTTGTTCTTCGCCTGGACGACCGGATCGTCCGCAAGTCCGAAGTTGTTGCTCATCCGAAGCTCCTCACATCTCAATTCGCCGGCAGAACCGACGGATTGCGCAGCGGAGCGGACGTCCCGGCTGCGAATGTGCTCCGCCCGCCGGGGAATTCCCCCTCCGCCTCACGCGATCCCCCGATCACAGTCGTGAAGCCTGGTGTCACTCTAGCCAGTTCATGTCACAGCCCCAACACCAGCGGCCTGCATCTGTGGATGAACTGTGACCGTTCACTGCAAACGGCCGCGGCGCCGCCGGGCGTCCCGGACGACGGTCGCCGCCCCGCCGATGACGGCGATCAGCACGGCGCCGATCCCCAGGGCGTACGTGCCGATCCGCTCGTCCCGCTCCTGCGCGGTCTCGGTCAGCCGCATGGCCGCCGCCTCGGGCGCGGCCGCCGGCGGCGGGCCCGGGTCGGGTACCGGGGCCTTCGGCCGCTCATGGTCCTGGGTGACGGCGCGCACCGGGTCGACGACGCCCCAGCCGACGTAGTCGTCACGGCCGTTGACCGAGCGCTCGGCGGTGTTCTGGATCTGCCAGACCACCTCCTGCGGCGACCAGTCGGGGTGCTCGGCGCGCAGCAGGGCCGCGACGCCGGCGACGTACGGCGCCGAGAAGCTGGTGCCGTTGTCGATGCACTGCCCGAAGCCGGGAACGGTGGAGACCATGTCGACGCCGGGCGCGGCGATGCCGACGAAGTCGCCGGGCTGGGAGAACACGGCCCGCTCGTTGTTGCGGTCCGAGGAGGCCACGGCCAGGACACCGGGGAAGGCCGCCGGGTAGGTCCTGCGCTTCTGGCCGCTGGCGCCGTCGTTGCCGGCGGAGGCGACGACCAGCACCTTCGCGTCGACGGCGCGCTGGACCGCCTTCCCGAGCTCGGTGTCGGCGGTCATCGGGACGTCGGTGTCCTGGGAGATGTTGATGACCTGGGCGCCCTTGGCGACGGCGTGGTCGACGGCCTGGCCGAGGGAGAGGGCGTTGCCCTTGCCCTGGCCGTCGTTCTGCCGGATCGGGATGATCACGGCTTCCGGGGCGAGGCCCACGAAGCCGGTGCCCTCCTGCGGGCGGGCCGCGATGATCCCGGCGACCTTCGTGCCGTGGCCGACGGTGTCGGCCGTGCCGTCGCCGCCCTTGGGGTCGAGGAAGTCCTTGCCCGAGCCCACGTCGAGGGCACCGCTGAGCTGCGGGTTCACCCGGTCCACGCCGGTGTCGATGACGGCGACGCGGACCGGCTTGCCGTCCTTGTCCTTGCCCTTGGTCCGGGCCCAGAGCGTGTCCAGCAGGAGCCGCTGGAGGGCCCAGGGGCGGTCGGCGATCTGCTTCTTCATGGGGAAGGTGCACTCCCCCGCGCCGGCGGGACGCAGGGCGGGGGCTACGGCGGCCGTCGCAGGGGCGGCCGTGGTAGGAGCGGCTGCCGCGGTCGTCGCGGTCGTGCCGCAGGCCGCGGCCAGGGCGGCGGCCGCGGTGAGGAGCGCGCGGCGCCCGTACGGGGAGCGGGTCATCGGCGGCCTCCTCACGAACCCTGCGGCTGACGGGCCGAGTTGGTGTCCAGGCGGGGCCCCTTGGAGAGGAACTCCGACCACGCGATGGGCACCAGGGCGGGGGTGATGCCGCCGTAGCCGAGCCGGATCTGCGCCTGGCTGGCCTCGGGCCGGCCCTCGCCGGCGCCCTGGCCGCCGCCCTGCTGGTCCGGGGCGCCGATCTTCGACTTCTCGGCGTCGCTGTCCCCGTTGGCCTGGACGGCGTACCGCAGGCCGGTGTCGGTGACGAGGAACAGGGCACCGCCCGCGGTGGTCTGCTTGCCCTGGACCTGGGTGTAGAGCAGCCCGGAGCCGGGGGTGACGTACGCGCTGGTGCCGCTGGCGGTCATGTCGACGGGGAATCCGGTGCCGGCCCAGGTGCTCAGGGTCTGGCCGCCCTTGCCGTCGACCGAGCGCAGCACGTTGCAGACGGTGTCGCGCGGCCCGCCGCCCTGCGCGGAGGCGTTCTCGCCGGTCGGGGCCTGGTTGATGCGGGTGGTCTTGCGGGCCGGCCAGCGGGCCTCGCCCTTGAACGGCGTCTGCTCCGGGTTGAGGCTCTGGAGGTCGACCTCGCGCGGCTTGCCGTGCATGTTGAGGCCGTCCGTGGCGGGCGCCGAGATCAGCAGCCAGGCCACGAAGTCGGAGACCGGGGCGACCTTGCCGGGCAGCACCACGTAGTGCTGGGCGCCCGAGCCGGTCTGGGCCCGCAGCACCATGCCGACCTTGTTGTCGGCGGTGCCCAGGCCCGGTACGTCGGCCTTGGTGCCAGCTGCGGCGGGCAGCTGCGGGAAGGCCAGGTCCTCACCGGAGTTGAGCGTGGCCAGCCACTGCTCGGTGACCTGCTGCGGGGTGGCGCCGGTGTTGCCGACCAGCGCGTTGGTCATCTTGCCCGCGTCGGGCGTGCCTTCGGGGAACTTGTACCTGGTCCCCGTGCTGTCGACGAGGTAACGCTCCTTGGCGCCGCCGGTGTTCTGCACGTACAGCATCTGGCTGTCGGTGAGCCGGCGCTCGTCGTCCATCATGCCCGCCTCGCGGTCGGCGAGGACGAAGGTGGCGGTCTGCACGGTCTGCCCGTTGCCGCCCGGCGCCTGGCAGACGGCCCAGCGCTTGGCCTTGCCCGCGTCCTTCGGGGCGGGCAGCCGGTCGGGGGCGTAGGGGATGCCGATGATGGGGCCGCGCGGCGGCCTGCCCGCGTCGAGGACCTTGTCGTCGATCTGCAGGACCTTGAACTTCTGCGGATCGAGGAGGAGTCGGGCGGAGGCGAGGTTGAGCACCGGGTGCAGGCGGGTCTGGTCCTTGCCGTTCACCTTGGTCGTGAGGACCACGTACCGGGTCGTCGACTGCTTGCCGACGAGGACCTTGGTGCCGGGCTCGTCCCAGCCCTTGGGGGCCTGCGGCTTGAACATGCCCCAGGCGCCGAACCCGGCGAGGACGACCGCCCCCATCACCAGCCCCGGGACGACGGCGCGCAGGGGCCGCGGCGCACCCTCCTCGGAACCGGTCGCGGTGGGCTGGAGGAACGCGGCCACCGTCCGCCGCTTCGCAAAGGTGTACGCGTTGAGTTCATCACGCCGTGATGCCATGACCGTCTGCTTCTCCCCGCACGACCCGGTCGGCGACCGCGGTCCCCGGGCCTCGTTTGTCGGACCGGGCACCTACTATGCCTCTTGATCGAGGAGGCGGACGGGCCGGGTAGGGTGAGGCCGCCGCTCAGCGCCTTCCACAGCCTTCCACACCGGGCTAATCAGGGCCTGTTGGGGCGGAATGGGGAGATTCCGGGGTCCCGCGGCCAGCACCGCGCCGCCCCGGCACTCACGGGGTCTGGTCCCGGGAAGGGGAGGTGGGCGAATGACGGCCACCGCGACGGAACCGCAGGCGGGCGCTCCCGCACCCGTGCGCAGCGGGGTGACGCCGAGTCCGAAGTCGAGCCCCGGCCGCTTCGGCCCGTTCCGATTGCAACAGCTGGTACTGCTCCAAGTGGCCGCGGCCGTGCTGCTGGTGGCCTGGGTGGTCGAACCGCTGCTGCTGGTTCCCGCCGGCGTGCTCGCCGTGGTCCTCGTGGTCCTCGCCGTCGTACGCCGCCACCAGCGCTCCCTGCCCGAGTGGATCGGCGGCGCCCTCGCGCTGCGCGCCCGCAGGCGGCGGGCCGCGGCGTTCACCGTGCCCGCGGGCACGGAGCCGGGGCTGGCACCGCTCGTCGAGGCCGACCCGGCGCTGCGCACCATGACGTTCAGCGACCGCGACCGGCGGCCCGTCGGCATGGTCGGCGACGGCACGTTCCTGACCGCCCTCGTCCAGGTCGACAGCGACGCCACCGCGCTGCGGCCCGACCGGACGGCGCGGCCGCTGCCGCTGGCGCTCGTCCGGGACGTCCTGGAGGTGGACGGCATCCGGTTGGAGTCCGCGCAGCTGGTGCAGCACACCCAGCCCGCGCCCGCCCCGCACCTGCCCCCGCAGTCGATGGCCACCCGCAACTACGCGCCGCTCCAGGCCCGGACGGGCACCCCGGCGGTGCGGCTGACCTGGATCGCGCTCAAGCTCGACCCGGAACTCTGCCCCGAGGCGATCGCCGCGCGCGGCGGCGGGCTCGCGGGAGCCCAGCGCTGCCTGGTGCGCGCGGCCGACCAGTTGACGAGCCGGCTGGCCGGCGCCGGCTTCCGGGCCACCGTGCTCACCGAGCAGGAGCTGACGGCCGCACTGGCCACCTCCTCGTGCGCGAACCCGAGGGCGATCACCCAGGCCGGCCGCTCGGCCGGCTCCGGCCGCCGCACGGAGGAGACCTCGCGGACCTGGCGCTGCGACGACCGGCGCCACACCACGTACTGGATCGGCCGCTGGCCGCAACTGGGCGGCTCCGGGACGGCGTCCCTGCCGCAGTTCGTGGCACTGCTGACCTCGCTGCCGGCCCTCGCCACCACGTTCAGCCTGACGGTGGCCCCGGCGGAGCGCCAGGGCGTCACCCTCACCGGGCACGTACGGGTGACCGGCCACAGCGACGAGGAGCTGGTGGCGGCCCGCCGGGAACTGGAGCGGACGGCCCGCGGCGTGCGCACCGGGCTGGTCCGGCTCGACCGCGAACAGGTGCCGGGGCTGCTGGCCTCGCTGCCGCTGGGAGGCGCACGATGAGGAACGCGGTCAGGGGCGGCTTCGGGCTCGTCGGCCCGCGCCGGGAGCGGCACACGGTCCCCGCAGTGGACCTGGACGCCCTGGCCCTGCCGGTCGGGGACGACGGCGTCGTCATCGGCGTCGACGCCCAGGGGCGGCCGGCGGTGCTCGGCATCAACCGGCCCATCCCGTACGAGGTGACGCTCATCGGCGGCGTGTGGACCGCCCAGGTGCTGGCGCTGCGCGCCGCGGCCACGGGCGCCCGCGTCGCGGTGGAGACCGGGCGGGCGCAGGTGTGGTCCGCGCTGGCCCGGGCGGCGGGCGGCGGGCAGCAGTGCGTCACCCTGCACGACGTGGGTCGCGTACCCCCGCAGGGTGCGTCGGCGGGCAGTCCGGTGCTGGTGGTCCGGGACTGCGGGATGCGGCCGCCGCGCGGCCGTGTCGTAGCCGCGCCCTGGCAGTCGGTGGTGACCCTGCTGCCGTACCTGAGCCCGACGGCACCGCGGCTGCTGCAGAACTCCTCCCTGGCGGGGATCCAGCGGGTGTCCCCCGACGAGGCGGAGCAGATCGGCCGCCTGATGAACCTTCCGCGGCAGACGGTGGATTCGCTGCCGACGCTGGGCGACGGGGTCACCCTGTGGTGCACGCCGCGGGACCGGCAGTTCGTGATGACCCAGGGCACGGAGGCGGAGACCGGGCTGCTGGGGCCGTGCCGGCGCATCGACTGACCGGGCCGCGCCCTCCGGGAGGCGGGCGGGCGGGACGGTGACGGTTGCTCAAGGCTGCCGCGGCCGGTAGGCAGGGGGCACCGCCCCGCTGTGAGGGTTGCCGTACCGGCGGCGCGCCGCGGCCGCGCCGTGCCCGCGCCGTCCGCCGCCGCCCACCGCCGTCCGACGATCGGGCGGTCGGGCGGTCGGGGTCGCGGGCGGTCCGGCGGTCCGGCGGGGTGCCGACAGGGGCGTCGGCACGCGATTAGGCTGAGCGTGGGCGCGGCGTCGAGGGCGCCGGACCAGTGTTCGACAGACCAGGAGGACGGACGAGTGAGCGGCGATCGGAACGAGAGGCGCGGCGGGACGTGGGACGTCCCGACGGACGATCAGTCCGACGCGGAGCCCGAGATGACGGGCCAGTTCACCATCGACTACACGCCGCCGGCCTGGTACACGCAGAGCGCGGCCCCGGCCGCGCCGGTGCCGGCCCTGCCCGAGGGCAGCGGCTTTGAACCCCACCGCCCGTCGGACGTGGCGTCCCCGCCGACGATGCGGATCGCGCCGCCGACCCCGCGGACCCCGGCCGACGCCACCCCGCCGGCGGCGGGCCTCTCCGACCGGGCCCCTGCGGCACCGGCCCCCGGGCTGCCGTCCTACCCCTCGCCGGCGGACATCGAACCCACCCCCGCACCCCCGGCGCCGATGCCTCCCGCGCCCCCGGCACCCCTGCCGCCCGCCGACGCGGTACCGGCCGCGCCCGAGCCCGCCCCGGGACTGCCGTCCTACCTCTCCCCGGCGGACATCGAACCCACCCCCGCACCCCCGGCGCCGATGCCGATGCCTCCCGCTGACGCGGTGCAGGGCGCGCCCGTGCAGGGTGCCGGTTCCGCGCCGGGGCTGCCGTCCCATCTGCCTGCCGCCGACTTCGCGCCCGCGCCGTCTGCCGAGGGGGCAACCGGCGCTCCTGCTCCGGGTGTCGGGGCCGCGCCCGCGCTGGCGACCCATCCGGCTGCCGGCGACTTCGAGACCGCGCTGCCGGCGCCCGCGCCCTCCGACACTCCCGTGGACGGTGTGCCCGTGTTCCCGCCCGCGGCGGTGCCCGGCTCCGGTGTCGTGCTGGGGAAGGCCTCCGCCGAGGCTGCGCCCCAGGACGCCCCGCCCGCGCCACCCGCTGCGGCCGACGCCGCGCCCGTGCCGTACCCGGCCGTGACGCCGCCCGTCGGCGAACTGCCGCAGCCGCCCGCCGCGTTCCCCGCCCCGGAGGGTCCGCAGGCCGGGTACGGCTTCCCGCCGGTCCCGCCGGCCGGTGCGCAGCCGCAGGACGGCTACGGGTTCCCGCCGGCGGCCCCGGCCCCCGTACCCCCGCAGCCCCAGGCTCCCGTCGACGCGGCCGGGTACACGCTGCCGCCCGCCGCCGCGCCGCAGGACGGCTACGGCTTCCCGCACCCCGCGCCCGCCCCCGTACCGCCGCAGCCCCAGGCCGCCCAGGCCCAGCAGCCGCAGCCGCAGGCCCAGCCGTACGTCGACCCCCGTACCGGCGCCCCGTGGCCCGCCGCCGCCCAGCCGGGCCCGCAGCCGCACGACCCGCGCTACCAGCCCGGCGGCCCCGCCGCCGGCGGAGCTCCGCTCGGCTACACGGCCGCGGTCGAGCTGTCCTCGGACCGGCTGCTGCGCGGCAAGCAGAAGCCGAAGCCGCAGCGCTCCGGCTTCCGCTTCGGCGGCAAGGCCGCCGAGGCCGACCGCCAGCGCAAGCTGGAGCTCATCCGCACGCCGGTGATGTCCTGCTACCGCATCGCCGTCATCAGCCTCAAGGGCGGCGTCGGCAAGACCACGACGACCACGGCCCTCGGTGCGACCCTCGCGACCGAGCGGCAGGACAAGATCCTCGCCATCGACGCGAACCCGGACGCCGGCACGTTGGGCCGCCGCGTCCGCCGCGAGACGGGTGCGACGATCCGGGACCTGGTCCAGGCGATCCCCTACCTGAACTCGTACATGGACATCCGGCGGTTCACCTCGCAGGCCCCGTCCGGCCTGGAGATCATCGCCAACGACGTGGACCCGGCCGTCTCGACGACCTTCAACGACGAGGACTACCGCCGCGTCATCGACACCCTCGGCCGGCAGTACCCGATCATCCTCACCGACTCGGGCACCGGTCTGCTCTACTCCGCCATGCGCGGCGTCCTGGACCTGGCCGATCAGCTGATCATCATCTCCACCCCCTCGGTGGACGGTGCCAGCAGCGCGAGCACCACGCTCGACTGGCTGTCCGCGCACGGCTACGGGGACCTCGTCTCCCGCTCCCTCACCGTCATCTCGGGGGTCCGCGAGACCAGCAAGATGATCAAGACCGAGGACATCGTGCAGCACTTCGAGACCCGCTGCCGCGGTGTCGTCGTGGTGCCGTTCGACGAGCACCTCGCGGCCGGCGCCGAGGTGGACCTGGACCTGATGCGGCCGAAGACCCGCGAGGCGTACTTCAACCTCGCCGCCCTCGTGGCCGAGGACTTCGTACGGGCGGCCCAGCAGGCACAGCAGAACCACTGGGGGGCACCCGCGCAACCCCAGCCGCACGCCCAGCCCCAGCCCCCGCAGGCGCAGCCCCCGTACGCCCAGCCCCAACCGCAGCCGCAGCCGCAGCCGGGTCAGCAGCCCTACGCCCAGCCCCAGCCCCAGCCCCAGGCTCCGTACCAGCAGCCCCCGCAGCCGTACGCCGGCGGGCAGCCCTATCCGCAGCAGCCCGGCCAGCCCTGGCCCCAGCAGCCCGGACACCCGCAGACGCAGCCGCAGCCGCAGCCCGGGCCCGGGCAACAGCCCCCGCGCGACCCGCGCCTGGGCTGACCCGGGGCGAGAGGGGTCACGAGGAAACAGACGGAAGGGCCCGCACCGCCCCGGGAGATCCCGGGGGCCGGTGCGGGCCCTTCCTCAGGTCGGGCGGCGGCTCAGCGCCCGGCGTGCTGCGCGCGCTCCGCGTCGTACGTGCGCGTCAACTCCCGCGCGCGCTTCACGTCGTCGGCGATGGCCTCCAGCAGGCCCTCCAGCGACTCGAACTTGGCCATGCCGCGCACGTACGCGAGGAAGTCCACGGTGACGTGCAGCCCGTAGAGGTCCAGTCCGACCCGGTCGATCGCGTACGCCTCGACGGTCCGTTCGGTGGCGTCGAACTGCAGGTTGGTGCCCACCGAGATCGCCGCGGGCATGCGTTCGCCGTTCGCCGTCAGCCAGCCCGCGTACACCCCGTCGGCGGGGACGGCGGTGTGCGGCGGGGTCTCGACGTTGGCGGTCGGGTAGCCGAGCTCGCGGCCGCGCTGTGCGCCGCGCACGACGACGCCCTCGACGCGGTGCGGGCGACCCAGGACCTCGGCCGCGCCGGCCATGTCGCCCTCGGCGACGAGCTTGCGCGCGAGGGTCGAGGAGAACGGCACGCCGCCGCCCGCCGTGCCGCGCTCGACCAGGTCGATGACCTCGACCTCGTAGTCGTACGTGCCGCCCAGTTCGCGGAGGAAGTCGACGTTGCCTGCGGCGCGGTGGCCGAAGCGGAAGTTGGGGCCCTCGATGACCGCGCGGGCGTGCAGCTTGTCGACGAGCACCTTGACGACGAAGTCGGCCGGGGAGAGCTGCGAGAACTCGGCCGTGAACGGCAGCACCAGCAGGGCGTCGACGCCGAGGCCGGCCATCAGCTCGGCGCGCCGGTCGTAGCCCGCCAGGATCGGCGGGTGGCTGCCGGGACGGACGACCTCGCTGGGGTGGGGGTCGAAGGTGACGACGACGGACGGGACGCCGAGCGCCCGTGCCCGGGCCACGGCCTGCCCGATGATCAGCTGGTGGCCCCGGTGCACACCGTCGTACGAGCCGATGGTGACGACGCTGCGCCCCCAGTCCTGGGGGATGTCCTCCAAGCCACGCCAGCGCTGCACTGTGACCGCTCCTCGCCCGAACCGTGTAGGCCCTGTACTCGTTGCCGATTGCACGTCTAAGACTGCCATGCCCGGGGCCGGGGCCCCGCATCGGTGTCGGGCTGCAGGGTGCTCTGTGTCATCTCGGCCGGAAGGCGTCGTGGGGCCCGGTGGAGGCGTCCCGGCGCACCGGGGGCCCGCGGGCGGGGGCCGGGGAGCCGCACGGTGGAAAAGCGCCCCCTTGTGCTCCCTCCAGTCACTCCGCGCGCCTGCTCGGACGGGTGAATACCGGAGCTCGGCTGGATAGAGACCTACCCGAGGGGGGTGGTGGGGGGGGGGGGGGGGGGGGGGGGGGGGGGGGGGTGCGCGATCCGTGCCAGAGCGGGGGGGAGGGAGAAAGAAGCGGGCTGTGATC
>NZ_JBVHVT010000149.1:0-10536 GCF_055564695.1 Streptomyces sp. NPDC029014 | reverse complement strand
TCGGCACCACCCTCGGCCCCATCGCCAAGCCCAAGCGCGTCCTGCCCGTCGCGGAACTCCCCAAGACCCGCTCCGGCAAGATCATGCGCCGCCTCTTGCGCGACGTCGCCGAAAACCGCGAACTCGGCGACGTCACCGCCCTCACCGACTCCTCCGTCATGGACCTCATCCAGAGCAAGCTGCCGAGCGCACCTTCGGAGGACTGACGCCGCACGCCCCCGCCCGGCCCGGGCCGGGCACGCGCCCGCTCGCCCGCCCTCAGCGGCGTACGGAGCCCGGTGCCGCCAGTGCGTCCGCCAGGCCGGGCCGACCCTGGATGCCGAGCTTCCCGTACGCCTTCGTGAGGTGGACCTCGACCGTCCGCAGGCCCACGTACAGGCGCGCGGCGATCTCCTTGTTCGTCAGGCCCTCGGCGGCCAGTGCGGCGACCCGGCGCTCGGACGGGGTCAGTGCCTGCGCGCCCTCCTCGGCCGGGGCGTCGGGACGGTAGCCGGCAGCCCGCAGTTCGCACTCGGCGGCGTCGGCGACGGCGGTGGCCCCGCACCGGCGGGCGGTGACCGCTGCGGAGCGCAGGTGGGAACGGGCGTCGTCGAGGTGTCCGGCCTGCCGCAGCCGGGCCCCGCAGTCGGCCAGCGCCTGTGCGTGGGCCAGCCGGGCCGCGGTCGGCTCCAGCAGCGCGACGGCCTCGTGCAGCAGCGCGAGGCCGTCCGGGCCGGGGGTCACGAGGCCGAGCACGCGCAGGGCATTGCCGGTGATCTCGGGAGCGCCCCAGGCCCGGGCCAGTTCGGCCTCCTCGGCGGCGAGCGCCACGGCCTGCCGGGTGTCGCCGAGGGCCGCACGGGCGAGAGCGGCCTCGGAGCGCCACGGCAGCACGGCCGGACCCGACATCAGGCGGGTCGTGGCGCGCTCCCCCGCGCGCAGCAGGTCGTCCAGCCCTTCTTCGACCCGGCCCCGGGCGACCTTGAGGCGCCCCCGGACGAGGGCCGTGAAGTCGTTGGCCCAGTGCTGCCCGAGGGTGCCGGTGAGGCCGTGCTCGGACAGCAGGTCCTCGGCCTCCGCCAAGCGGCCCTGCTTGGTCAGGGCGTCGGTGAGCATGGCGACGCTGTGGCTGGTGGTGGGGCCCGCGCCGACGCCCCGCAGTGCGGCGATGGCGGCGCGTGCGTCGGCCTCGCACCCGCGGACGTCGCCCAGACGGTAGTTGATGCCGGCCCGGAGCGTGGTCAGGTACGCCTGTCTCAGCGCGGCCGCCTGCCCGCGGGATCCTTCCAGGCTCGCGTTGACGTGCGCCAGCGCGAGATCGGGGCGGCCGGCGGCGGAGAACGCCAGAACGGGCGCGGTGTACACGTACGACTCGTCGCCCTCCGGGCAGACCCCGCCGGCCAGTGCCTCCCGGGCGTGGGCGAGGGCGTCCTCGCGGCGGCCGCCGCCGTCGAGCAGGCAGCGCAGTGACAGCAGCGCGGCGAGGGACCGCTCCGCCGGCGAACCCTGCGCCGCGGCCGGGTCGAGTTCGTGCAGCCGCGGCAGGGCCGCCGCGGCGGTGTGGATCCGGCCGAGCTGGCCGTACAGCAGGTCGATCTCCAGCCGGAGGGCGTGCGCCGGTCCGGTGTGGCGGATGCGCTGCGCGGCGCGTCTCAGGACGTCGAGCCCCTCGGGGTACCGGTCGAGGGTGAACAGGGCCCCCGCGAGGGACCGGGCGGCCGCAGCCTGTTCGCCGGGCACGGTGGCGAGGTCGAGGGAGCGTCTGAGCGTGTGGACGGCGGTGGGGACGCAGCGGGCCAGTTCGGCCTCGCCGAGGGAGGCGAGTACCTGGGCGCGCAGCTGTTCCCGCAGGGGTTCGCGCAGGGCCCGGCGCAGGCAGGCGACGGCGGTGGCGTTCTCGCCGTGTTCCAGCGCGTCGTCGGCGGCGTTCAACAGGGCCTCGGCCGTGCCGTCCTGTCCGATCGGGCTGCCGAGCAGGTGGGGCACGACCTCGGCCCACGCCGCGCCCTGGTCGATGAGGAACCGGGCGGCCCGGGAGTGGAGTGCCTGGCGCCTGCTCGGCACGACCTCCGCAGCGACGGCCGCGGCGAGCAGCGGGGCACTGAAGGTGCTGCCGTGTTCGCCGGGGACCATCGTGCCTGCGAGCGTGAGGGCGTGCAGGCTGTCCTCGACGACGTGCTGCTCGATTCCCGAGGCGAAGGCCAGGAGTTCGGCGGCCGGGGGGTGCGGGCCTGCGAGGACGGCGGCGGCCTCGGCGGTGGCGAGCACCCCGGGGCCCATCGTGCGCAGCGCGGCGTGCACGGTGCGGCCGGTCCCGGCCGGTACGTGGCGGTCGAGGGCGGAAGCCGTGGCTGCGTCGGGTGCTGCCGCGGCGGAGCGCAGCGAGCGGAAGAGGGCGTGCAGCAGGGCGGGGTTGCCGCCGGTGGCGGTCCGGCAGGCAGTGACGAACTCGGGCGCGGGCTCCGGGCCGGGACCGGTGCGGGGCTCGGCACCGGTCCCGGCACCGGTCCCGGCACCGGGCTCGGTGCCGAGGACGGTGCGGACGAGTCGTGCGACGTCGGCGTCGGTGAGGGGCGTGAGCCGGATGCGCCGGTGGAACAGCGGCAACAAGGTGCCCACGGGATCGTCGTCCGACGGGAAGCGGCCCGGGCCGTGGGTGGCCACGACGGTGACGGGCAGGTCGTCGAGGCGGCGGAGGAGGGTTTCCAGCCAGGCGGCCGAAGCGGCGTCGGTCCACTGGAGGTCGTCGATCCCGAGGACGGTGCGCGGTGCGCGGCGGGCGGCGGCCGCGATCAGGCGGTGCGCCTCCTCCCCGGCAGCGGGGCCGGGGCCGCCGAGGCCCCCGGGCCGGCCGTCCCGGGGGCTCGGGAGCTGCTCGACGAGCTGCCGGACCAGCCCCGATCGGGTGTGCGCGTCCGCCGGTTCAGCCATGGCGGACAGGACGAGGCCGCCCTCGCCGGCGGCGCGGCGGAGCGCGGCGCGCAACAGTGCGCTCTTGCCGGTGCCGCGGCCACCGTGCACGACCACGGCGGTTGCCGGGGCATCGGGGCGGGTCAGCTCGGTGAGGACCGCGAGCTCTCGTTGTCGTCCTGTCAGCACGGCTGCCGCCTCGTGTCCTGCCTCGTCCTGCCGACAGCGGCACCGGGTGGTTGCGCGGCCGTGAGCTCGTATCTCCTGGCCAGAATATTACGTACGGTGAGGCAGCACGGGCCCACACGCTCCGTGCGGTCAGCCCTCGGCCGTGGGCACGCGGCCGGTCCGAGCGGCTTCGACGAGCGCCGCGTAGTCCCGCTGGTTCTGGTCCGCGTACGCCTCCGCGAAGTCGACCAGTGCCCGGTCGAAGGTGTCGACCGTACCGAGGTAGGCGGCGATGGCGACGGGGTCGCCGGAGCGCGCGTGGGACCGGGCGAGCGAGGAACCGCAGGCCCCGGCGAGCAGTTGCAGGCCCTGCGGGCGGATGTTCTCCGTCGGGGCGCCGCCCTTCCAGTCGTAGAGCTGGCGGACGTAGAAGTCGCGGCTCCGGCCGTCGATGCCCGTGGCCCGGTCCCAGCCCAGGAAGATGTCGCTGGCGGCCTGCACCAGCCGCTGTCCGGCGACCACCCGCTGTCCCTGGTTGTCGTACGCGGTGGGCCGGGTGTAGGGGGCCAGTACGGATTCCCCGGCTTCCTTGGCCTGGAGGAGCAGCGGGTCGTCGTCGTCACGGCCGAGCAGCAGGATGATCCAGCAGCGCGTGCCCACGCTGCCGACGCCGACGACCTTGCGGGCCATGTCCACGACGTGGAAGCGGCCGAGCAGCTCCCGGCGGTCGCTGGGCAGGCTCTGCCCGTACGTGTCCAGGAGCGCGCGCACGAGGGGGGCCTGGTCCGTCAGGTCCGTCCCGTCCTCCGTCGGGCCGGACTCGGCCAGCAGGTCCGACAGCGGGACGATCAACGGCGGATTCGGGGCGATCCGGAGCTTTCCGTCGACCCGGTGGGTGAGTTTGGCGAGCGCCTGCAGGTGGTCCTTGCCGCGGGCCTTGGCGAAGACCTCGTCGGCGCGGCGCAGCAGGCGTGCGCCGCCGTGGGCGGCGAGCTCGCGCAGGCCGGCGGCCTCGTCCTGGGCGTACCAGATGTCGAGGACGCGCAGGCCGGCGAGGTGTTGCATCCGCAGCCGGTACGCCGATACGGCCTCGCGCACCACGGCGGCCCGGTCGCGCCCGCTGAACCCTCTTTCACGGCCCGCGATGGCGAGGCTGGCGGCGAGCCGTTTCACGTCCCACTCGAAGGGGCCGGGGTGCGTCTCGTCGAAGTCGTTCGCGTCGAAGACGAGTGTCCGCTCGGGCGAGGCGAAGAGCCCGAAGTTCAGGAGGTGGGCGTCACCGCACAACTGCGCCGTCAGACCCGTGTGGGGTGCCGCGCCGAGGTCGGCGGCCATGACCGCCGCCGCCCCCCGGTAGAAGTGGAACGGCGACAGCAGCATCCGGCCGTAGCGGATGGGCACCAGCTCCGGCACCCGCGTCGTGCACTGCGCCTGGAGGACTTCCACCGGGTCGGGCCGCGCGCTCCCCGGCTCGAACCCCGCATGCTGTGAGCGCCGCAGGTTCGCGCGTGCGAGCTTTCCGCGCGCGGCACGTTCGTCCGGGGAAGTCGTCACCGTGCCGCCTCCTTGAGGAGCATCACCCCCCGATCGGCTGCGCTTCCATGCTCGCGTCCGAAGACGTTGATCGCCATGCGGGTCGTCGGGCCGTCGGTGCGGGCCCGTGCCACCGTTCCCCGTGCCCCGTGCCCCGTCCGACGCACGTGAAGATCGGCTGTGTGGTCAGCTGGTGGTCTGGTCCCCGTCGGGTACGTCCTCGACCGTGACCAGGCGGCGGGGCAGTTCAAGCCCCCGCGACACGGCACGGGCGATTCCTTCGGGGTCCGGGTGCGTCGGGTACGGCGGCTGTTCGTCCTCGCCGTAGGTCTCGATCGCCTTCACGAAGTAGCCGGGGTGCCAGGCGCCGACCGCTCCCTTGACCTCGATCGCCTTCACGGGGCGATCGCCGACGAGGTGTTCGAGCGCGGCCAGGATCTCGTCGGACCGCAGTTCACCCGGTACCTGGAACAGGCTGGCATGAGCACCGACGAGACCGCCGTCCCGCAGCCGCACGGTCACGGTGAGGCAGCTGGTGACGCTCGGATAGGTGATCACACCACCCGGTGCGACCTCCTTGACCTGCCCTTCCGTCACCGTGGCCCGGTCGGGTGCCGTCGAGCGGACCGCCGCACGGGATCCCGTGGAGGTCGTCCCGTAGCGGGCGCCGTCAGCGGCCGTACTGGGCGAGGTGAGGGAAAGTGCGCCCACCAGGGCGACGACGAGGACGGCCGTGCCGCGCTTGATATCGATCACAACGTGGCATTCTCCGTCATCGGCCTCGGCTCCCGAGCGCTCGGTGCACCGCCGCCGACTCCGCAGCCCCGCGCAGGTCCGTCAGGAAGGCCGTGGCCGCAGGGGACGGCGTGAGGCCGCGGGGGGTGGCGGCGTAGACCTTGCGGTGGGGAAGGTCCGCCGGGTCCACCGGGACCAGCGCGATGTCCGCCCGGGCCGCCCCGGCCGCGAGGGCCGGCAGGACCGTGATGCCGAGGCCCGCCGCGACGAAACCCAGCTTGGCGGTCCAGTCGTTGACCCGGAACGCCACGCGTGGCCGGAACCCGTCGGTCAGCGCCGGCGCCAGCAGGGTCCGGTCGGGGCGGACATCGCCTTCGATCCACGACTCGTCGGCCAGGTCGGCCACCCTCAGCCGGGCCCGCCCGGCGAACCCGTGCCCGCGCGGCAGCGCCACGTACATCGGCTCGTCCAACAGGAAGTGCAGATCCGGTCCCGGGAGCGGTGTCCCGTCGGGGGCGCTGAGGACGGCCACGTCGAGGCCGCCCTCGGCGAGCAGGGCGACGTGCTTGGCGGTGGGCCCCTCCGTGTGGACGACGGTGACGCCCGGATGGCGCGCCCCGAACGCGGAGACGGCGCGCGGCACCAGCGACACGTCGGCGGTGGCGAAGGCCCCGATCCGCAGCGTGCCGCCGCCCAGCGCACGCAGTTCGTCCAGTTCGGCGCGGGCTGCCCGCAGCCGGTCCCGCATGCCCTGCGCGTGGGGCAGCAGCACCCGCCCGGCCTCGGTCAGCCGCACCCCGCGCGGCAGCCGGTCGAACAGGGCGGCGCCCCACTCCTCCTCCAGCGCCTGGATCTGCCGGGACACGGCCGATTGGGTGTAGCCCAGGCCGCGGGCGGCGGCGGTGAAGGACCCGTCCCGCGCCACGCGCAGGAACACCTCGTACAAGCTATGCGGATCAGGCATGTCAACCATGCTAGACATTCGCTTGTGGCATGGGCGGCAGGTTTTCTACGGTCGCTCCATGAAGAAGAGCGCAGCGAAGATCGCATTCCTCGGGCTCGGCAGCATGGGCGCCCCCATGGCGGCCCGACTGCTCGACGCCGGGCACCCCCTGACCGTCTGGAACCGTACGGAGCACAAGGCGGCCCCCCTCGTTGCCGCCGGTGCCCGGCTCGCGTCCGGGCCGGCCGAGGCCGTCCGTGACGCCGACGTCGTCGTCACGATGCTGTCCGACCCGGCGGCCGCCCGCGCCGTGGCCGACGCCGTCATCCCGGCACTGCGGCCCGGCACCCACTGGATCGACACCTCGACGGTCGGACCCGACACGATCCACGCGCTGGCCGCACGCCTCCCCGAGGAAGTGACGCTCATCGACGCCCCGGTGATGGGCAGTGTGGACCGGGCGGCCGCAGGGACGTTGTGGGTCCTGGCGGGCGGCTGCCCGCTGCCCGAGCCCGTCCGTACGGTCCTGCGCACGCTCGGCGAGATCACCGAGTGCGGGGCCACCGGCACGGGGGCGGCCCTCAAGCTCGTCCTCATCAACGCGGCGATCGGCGGCGTCGCCCTGGTCTCCGAGGCACTCGCGCTCGGCCGGGCCCTCGGCCTGCCCGCCGACCTGGTCCGCACCGAACTGGCCAAGGGCCCGTTGGCCGGCGCGGTCGCCCGCACCTTCGCCGAGGGGTCCCACTTCCCCGTCTCCCTCGCCGCCAAGGACGTGGGCCTGGCCACGGCCCACGCCTCCCTGCCCGTCCTCGCGGCCGTCGGTACCGTCCTCGCCGCCCAACCCCGCCCGGACACCGAGGACATCGGCACGCTCCGGCAGCGACTCCGGTGACCGACCGACCCGACCGACCCGGCCGACCCGGCCGTCCTCCGGGCGGGCAGAGCCCTCAGCCGATCGCCTCCGGCGCGAAGTAGTCACGGAGTCTGGCGATCCTCCCGTCGCGGATGCGGAAGATCTGCACGAGCGAGACGGTCACGTCCTCACCGTCCCCGTCGAAGACCGTGTCGATCTCGGCGATGAACACGGCGGGGTCGGACGTGGTGTGCAGTACGTACCCGGACTTCTCGAGGTTCGGCGAGCGGTGTCCCTTCGTGGCCTGGCTCCGGTAGTACGCCGCCATGGCGGCACGGATCTCCTCGCGGCCCACCAACCGCCGGGGAAAGGACGCGCCGGCAGGCAGGAGCGGCGCCTCGAAGACTCCGTCCGCCGTGAAGCTCTCGGCCAGGGCGTCGGCGTTCCGGGTGAAGGCACCGGCGTACACGTAACTCTCGAAGATCTCCTGGGGCGTTCTGGACACGGCAGCCTCCCTGGGGGCGAACGTGGATGTGGACAGTGGACATGGACGTCCAGATCACCACAGTGGCGCCAGCGGGCGCCGGGTTTCCGTGAACGGGTCCGACCGCCGTCCTCACTGTGGCGGTTGAAACCGCGGCCCGCTCCGGGGTGTGCAGGAGGAAACCGCCTGATCCGTCGGGGAGCAGGTACGTTGCCCGAGCCGTTGCAGAGCCCCCACACCACCATCACCCTCACCACGGCCACGGAGGCGAACCATGTCAGGAATTTCGCGGCGCTCACTGCTCGGATACTCGGGAACCGCCGCGGCGGGAGCGGTTCTCGCCTCCGGCGGCTCGGCGGAGGCCGCGCAGGCGCACGCCAAGGAGGCCAAGGCCACCGCAGCCGCGGCGGCGCAGGGCACCCAGGCGGCACCCGCGTTCCCCCGGGGGACCCAGTTCAAGGGCACGAGCATGGTCCCCGACGTCGGTGGAGAGGTGGTGATCACCTTCAGCGTCTCCACGGTCGACGCCCCGGCCTCGTACGACATTCCTCCCATCGAGCTCGCCAACGCCCTGAACAAGATCGCGCAGGCCCACGGCTGGTCCCCGATCACCTTCTACGGCACACCCGCACCCGCCCCCCTCACCCCGTAACGGCTCGTCGGCTGACACCATGGCGCCGTGCCCCTCATATCCGGAACCCGTGACAGCCGCGCCCTCCACCCGGTACGGACCCGACTGGCAGCAGCGGGCGCGGCGGCGGTCACCGTCGGCCTGGGACTCGGGCTCAGGGCCTTGGCGACCGGGAGCGCGGCCAAATACGGCGGTGACGCGCTGTACACCGTCCTGGTGCTCGCCCTGGTCGTCTCGGCAGTACCGCGGGTCACGCCCCTGAGGGCTGCGGGAAGTGCGCTGGCCTTCAGCTGCCTCGTCGAGTTCCTGCAGCTGAGCCCGGTGCCGTCGGAGCTCTCCCGGCACAGCACCGTCGCCCGCCTCGTACTCGGTTCCACGTTCAACCCGCCC
Source organism: Streptomyces sp. NPDC029014 (assembly GCF_055564695.1). NCBI lineage: Bacteria > Bacillati > Actinomycetota > Actinomycetes > Kitasatosporales > Streptomycetaceae > Streptomyces > Streptomyces sp. NPDC029014. The sequence goes on along the minus strand of NZ_JBVHVT010000149.1, from coordinate 1,910 downwards.
GACTTCTTCTGGTATTCGTTCGGCGCGGCAGTCGGGTGGCTCGTCCACACCGCGGTGGCGAGGCGCTGGCCCGCGCCCTCGTCACGTACGGACGGGTGATGCCCGGTCGGATCCGTTCCGCGCCGGCCGCCGAGAAATCCCGGTTCGAAAAGTTGTTATGGCGGCTGCTGCCGCAGGTCTCCTTCTACGTCAGGTCACATCAGGTCAGGCCGTAGTACGAGGAGAACGATGCAGCACCACCGCGACGACGAGCGCACGGAGTGGATATCCACCGACTCCGGCCGCACCGCCGGGCACCGCAAGCCGGTCCGCAAGGCTCCGCTCCTGGGCATGGCGGCGGCCGCGGTCGTTCTTGCCGGGGCCGGCGCCGGCGCCTACACCCTGGGCTCCCCGGAGTCGTCCCCTGCGGGCACGGCCGTGGCGAGCGCGCCCTCGGCGCTCCCCCCTCAAGCAGGGGTCCCGGTCGGGTCCGCGCCCGACCCGACCGGTACTGCGAGTCCCACGGCGACCGCCACCGCCCCCGGAAGCGGCGCCTCAGCCTCGGCCGAGGCGTCGCCCGTAGCTGGCACCGGCGCCCCTGGCGAGCCCTCGCCGAAGCGGTCCACCGCCACGCCCCCGAGCCGCGAGCAAGCCGCTCCGGCGCCGACCGGCCGGCCGTCGGGCTCGGGTCCGGTGGGTCCTGACCCCTCCGTCCGCGGCTCGCGCTCGTCGACGCAGGCCGTCAAGGACGCCGAGGCCATGTCCCTCCAGCTCCTCAACGCGGAGCGCGCCACCGTCGGGCTCCCGCCGCTCGCCCCCAGGCAGGACCTCGGCGACTTCGCCCGGGGCTGGGCCAAGCACATGAGGAACAGCGGTTTCGGGCACTCTTCCGACGGGGACAGCGCCTACCTCAAGACCGGCTCCCGCACGTGGATCGGCGAGAACATCGTCATGTGGAGCGGGGCGTCGATGACCGCGCAGGAGGCCGCCGAGAAGTTCCAGTCCATGTGGCGCCACAGCCCCGGCCACTACAAGGCACAGACCAACCCGAAGTTCACCGAGGTCGGCATCGGCATCTACCACGACGAATCGGGATGGTGGGGCGTGCACAACTTCTCGGACGGCAGGCCCTGACCTCCGGGGCCCGCCCACGCTCCGGTTCCCTACGCCGGCGGTGTCGGCCAGGGGGCCGTGCACAGATCGGTAGCGGTGCGGCGTTCGCGTACGACCGGGGGTTCGTCGGCCGCCCTGCCGATCGCGAGCATCGAGACGATCGCCCATCCGGGGTTCGGGCGCAGTTCCTCGGTCAGGGCTTCGAGGTCGAAGGCGCGGAACTGGTGCGTGGCCAGTCCCATGGCCTGGGCTTGGAAGCTCAGGTGGGCCACGGCCTGCCCGAGGTCGTAGTCGGCGAATTCGGAGTAGAGGACGGAGGAGTCGTCGACGTGGCGGCGGGTGAGGGTGACGAGCAGCAGGCCCGCGTCCTTCGCCCAGCGGGCGGAGCTGGGGGCGAGGTGGGGCAGCAGGCGCATGTGGTCCGGCTCGCCGGGCCGGGCGGGGAGGAAGCCCCAGGGTTGTGAGTTGCCGGCGGAGGGGGTCCATCGGGCGGCTTCGAGGAGCAGACGGAGGGTGGGATCGTCGACGAGGCCGGCCGGATCGAACTTGTACGGGCTGAAGCGCTCGGCGAGGAGGGGGTGGAGCCGGTCGGGCCGGTGGGGATCATGAGGCACGTCTCGTTCAACTCGGCGTGTGCATGATCCATTTCCGGTCGTCCGGCTCACCTCACACGGATACGCGAAAACGCTCGGCCGGGGGTTTCCGGCCGAGCGTTTTCGCGTATCCGTCCTGTGGTCCCTGCCCGCTGGTGGCTTAGTACCAGTGGTTGGCCTGCCAGAAGTTCCAGGCCTCGACCGGGGAGCCGTAGCGGGAGTTCA
>NZ_JBVHVT010000148.1:0-11032 GCF_055564695.1 Streptomyces sp. NPDC029014 | reverse complement strand
ACCCTTGCCCCCCGAACACCGTGTGGCTCCGCGCGCCCCTACCCCCCCCCCCCCCCCCCCCCCAGGGACAGGCCCCCCCCCCCCCCCCCCCCCGGCGGCCCGTGCCCCCCCCCCCCCCCCCCCCCCCCCCCCCCCCCCCCACGGCAGGTGGCTCTCGAACATCGGGCCGGATGGCCGTAGCATCCCGGCATGCCCAACGGTGAGCAGGGACAGCAGCAGACACACGGAGCCACCCCCGCCGGAGGGCAGTGGTACCCGCCGGAGTGGCCCGACCGGATCCGCGCGCTCGCGGACGGCTCCCTCACGCCGGTGGAGCCCAGACGGGCCGCCACCGTGATGCTGCTGAAGGACACCGCGGCCGGCCCGGTCGTGCACATGCTGCGCCGGCGGGCCTCCATGGCCTTCGCCGGCGGCGCGTACGCCTACCCCGGCGGCGCCGTCGACCCGCGCGACGAGGACCGCCTCGTCGGCTGGGCAGGACCCGGCCTCGACGACTGGGCGGCCCGCCTGGGCACCGACGCCCGTACCGCCCAGGCCATCGTCTGCGGGGCCGTGCGCGAGACCTTCGAGGAGGCGGGCGTGCTCCTCGCGGGGGAGACCGCCGACACCGTCGTCGGGGACACCACCGGCGAGGACTGGGAGGCCGACCGGCAGGCCCTCGTCGCCCGCGAGCTGTCCTTCGCCGCCTTCCTGGAGCGCCGCGGCCTGCGGCTGCGCTCCGACCTGCTCGGCGCGTGGGCCCGCTGGATCACCCCGGAGTTCGAGCCGCGCCGCTACGACACCTGGTTCTTCGTCGCCGCCCTTCCCGAGGGCCAGCGCACCCGCAACGCCTCCACCGAGGCCGACCGGACCGTCTGGATCCGCCCCGCCGACGCCGCGGACGGCTACGACGCGGGCGAACTGCTGATGATGCCGCCCACCATCTCCACCCTGCGCTCCCTGGAGCCGTACCGCAGCGCCGAAGACGCCCTCGCCGCGGCCGCCGGCCAGGACCTGGAACCCGTACTGGCGCAGGCCGCGCTGGAGAACGGCGAGGTGGTGCTCAGCTGGCCAGGCCACGACGAGTTCACCAAGCGCGTCAGCTTCGGAGGTGGGTCGTGACCGATGCCGCAGCCCTGCCCGGACAGCCGCGCGGAGTGGTCTCCTCCGGCCCGGCCACCGCCCGCGCCACGAACGTCCTGGCCCCGAACGCCTCGGCCATGACCCTCGACGGCACCAACACCTGGCTCGTCTCCGAGCCCGACTCCGACCTCGCCGTCGTCATCGACCCCGGCCCCCTCGACGAGGCCCACCTGCGGGCGGTCGTCGAGACCGCCGAGCGGGCGGGCAAGCGCATCGCGCTGACCCTCCTCACGCACGGCCACCCCGACCACGCCGAGGGCGCCGGCCGCTTCGCCGAGCTCACCGGCACCAAGGTCCGCGCCCTGGACCCGGCCCTGCGCCTCGGCGACGAGGGGCTGTCCGCCGGCGACGTGATCCGCACCGGCGGCCTGGAGATGCGCGTCGTCCCCACCCCCGGGCACACCGCCGACTCGCTCTGCTTCCACCTGCCCGCCGACCGGGCCGTCCTGACCGGCGACACGATCCTCGGGCGCGGCACCACCGTCGTGGCCCACCCCGACGGGCGCCTCGGCGACTACCTCGACTCGCTGCGCCGGCTGCGCTCGCTGACGGTCGACGACGGCGTGCGCACGGTGCTGCCCGGCCATGGCCCGGTGCTGGACGACGCCCAGGGCGCCGTGGAGTTCTACCTCGCCCACCGCGCGCACCGGCTCGCGCAGGTCGAGACCGCCGTCGAGAACGGCTACAGCACCCCCGGGGAGGTCGTGGCCCGCGTGTACGCGGACGTCGACCGCTCGCTGTGGCCCGCCGCCGAATGGTCCGTGCGGGCCCAGCTGGAGTACCTTCAAGATCACGGACTGATCCCCGGGGGGCCCGAATGAACATGCTGATCCTGCTTCTCGCCGTACTCGCCTGCGCCGCGTGGACCGTCTCGACGGTGACCCTGCGCACGAAGGCGCTGGAGCGCAGGGCGGAACGGGCGGAGCGGCGCCTGGGCCTGCTCCTGGACCACCTGGGCATCGAGGAGCCGGAGCCGGCCGGCCTGGACGCGGTACGGGCGCTGCTGCGCGAGGGCCGCACGATCGAGGCGATCAAGGCCTACCGGGCCGCCACCGGGGCGGGCCTGGCCGAGGCCAAGCACGCCGTCGACGCCCTGGCGCAGGCCCTGCCGGCCCGCGGCTGAGACCCCCGGCGGACCCGGCACCACCCCGGGGCGGGCCCGGCACCGGCTAACGCGGGGTCTTCGTGCCCAGCCGGGCCGTGTACTCCCGCGCGAGCCACGGCCCGAGCTCCTCGACGAACGCGCGCGGCACGGCCGGGTCGGAGACCGGCTCCAGCGCCACCGCGGCTGCGGCCCGCATCTGCGCCGCGCGCTGCGGGTAGTACCGCCCGAAGACCTCCGCGGACTCGGTGAGGTCGCTGGTCCAGCCGCCCCAGCGCGGCATGACGAGCATCAGCCCGGTACGCACCAGGTGCCGGGCGAAGCCGCGGCTGAGCCGCCGGACGTCCGCGGGCGTCGCCGCCCTGTCCAGCCGGGCCCGCCAGCGGGGCAGGAGGGCGGCCAGGTCGCCGTTCGTCTCGCGGGCCAGCGTCGCGTCCGGGCGGTAACGGGGCAGCTGCTCGGCCAGATCGGGGCCGAGCAGCGGGGTGCACAGGCAGGCCAGGAACCAGCCCATGTCGTACCGCTCCTGCGCGCTCAGCAGCCGGTCCCGGCCGTACAGCAGCACGCCGGCCCCGTCGATCTGCGGGAACTGCCCGTCCAGGGTCCGTGCCAGCACCGCCGAGGTCTCCCGGTCCTCGTCCGCGGGCTCGTGGTGCAGGGCGAGCAGCAGGTCGAGGTCGGAGCGGCCCGGGCGGGCGGTGCCGCGCGGTACCGACCCGTACAGGTAGGCGCTGTGCAGCCGGGGCCCGTACGCCTCGGCGACCAGGGTCCGTGCGGCGGCGACGACCGGTGCGAACGCCTCCTGCACCCGGTCCTGCGACCCCTCCCGCTCGAAGTACCCGTCCGCGTCCACTCCCCGAGGTTCCATGGCACCACTGTGCCCGGTCGCCGCAGCTGCGGGGCGCGCGGGGGCCGGGGCTCCGGGGCAGCACGAAGGGGTCCCGCCCGGTGTCACCGGGCGGGACCCCTTCCGCGCATGCGCATGCGTACGTGCACGTACGGCCCGGGATCACGGGCCGTACGTGCGGTTGCCGGGCGTCAGCGCGAGCGCTTGGCCAGCCGCTCCACGTCCAGCAGGATCACCGCGCGGGCCTCCAGCCGGAGCCAGCCGCGGCCGGCGAAGTCGGCCAGGGCCTTGTTCACGGTCTCGCGGGAGGCGCCGACGAGCTGGGCCAGCTCTTCCTGAGTCAGGTCGTGCACGACGTGGATGCCCTCCTCCGACTGCACGCCGAAGCGGCGCGACAGGTCCAGGAGGGCGCGGGCGACGCGGCCCGGGACGTCGGAGAAGACCAGGTCGGACATCTGGTCGTTGGTCTTGCGCAGGCGGCGGGCCACCGCGCGCAGCAGGGCGCTGGCCACCTCGGGCCGGGCGTTCAGCCAGGGCTGGAGGTCGCCGTGGCCCAGGCCGAGGAGCTTGACCTCGGTGAGGGCGGTGGCGGTGGCGGTGCGCGGGCCCGGGTCGAACAGCGAGAGCTCGCCGATCAGCTCGCCGGGGCCGAGGACGGCCAGCATGTTCTCGCGGCCGTCGGGGGAGGTGCGGTGCAGCTTGACCTTGCCCTCGGTCACGACGTACAGCCGGTCACCGGGGTCGCCCTCGTGGAACAGGGCGTCACCGCGTGCGAGAGTCACCTCGCTCATGGAGGCGCGGAGCTCCGCGGCCTGCTCGTCATCGAGCGCCGCGAAGAGCGGGGCGCGCCGCAGAACGTCGTCCACGAGTCTCTCTCCTATGTCGACCAGCTCAGGGGACCGTGTTCCCCATTTTGCCGGACGCCTCAAACAGTGCGATCAATCACAAGGATGCCGGACGTACGGGCATGCTGTGCGGCGAGAGGCCAATCGGGGTGGTGTTACCTGAGGTCCGGGCGGGTTCGGACGGCCGGGCTTAGGCTGGCCGGGTGTCCAATAAGCCGGTGAGAGCACAGGCCAAGGGGTCCGCGCGAGTGACGCGCGCGGCCGATTCAGCTGTGGGCGAACAAGCCCCCCAGAAGGCGTCCGGGCGGTCTCGGAAGCCCGAGAAGGCCCTGCCCAAGCCCTCGGGCAAAGCTTCGGCCAAGAAAACGGAATCCCGTCTGGCCATGGTGCGCCGCGCCCGCAGGATCAACCGAGAGCTGGCTGAGGTCTACCCGTACGCCCACCCCGAACTCGACTTCCGGAACCCCTTCGAGCTGCTCGTCGCGACCGTCCTGTCCGCCCAGACGACCGACCTGCGGGTCAATCAGACGACGCCGGCCCTCTTCGCCGCGTACCCGACCCCCGAGGACATGGCTGCTGCGGCGCCCGAGGAACTGGAGGAGATCATCCGGCCGACCGGGTTCTTCCGGGCCAAGTCCAAGGCCCTCCTCGGCCTCTCGCAGGCCCTGCGGGACGGCTTCGGCGGGGAGGTCCCGGGCCGCCTGGAGGACCTGGTGACCCTGCCGGGCGTCGGCCGCAAGACGGCCAACGTGGTGCTCGGGAACGCGTTCGGGGTTCCCGGGATCACCGTGGACACCCATTTCGGGCGGCTGGTCCGGCGTTGGAAGTGGACCGAGCAGGAGGACCCGGAGAAGGTCGAGGCGGAGATCTGCGCGATCTTCCCGAAGAGCGAGTGGACGATGCTCTCGCACCGGGTCGTCTTCCACGGCCGCCGCATCTGCCACGCCCGCCGGCCGGCCTGCGGTGCCTGCCCGATCGCCCCGCTCTGCCCCGCGTACGGGGAGGGCGAGACCGACCCGGAGAAGGCGAAGAAGCTGCTGAAGTACGAGAAGGGCGGCCAGCCCGGCCAGCGGCTGAACCCGCCGTCCGACTACCCGGGCCTTCCGGCCCAGCCGCTCGGAGGAGCCGCGGCGGCGGTCTGAGCAGCCCGCGGGCCGCCCACGCGGGCGGCCCGCGGTGGAACCAATCCTGGCCGGGACGACGTTGTTCCGGTGTCGGGACCCGGTGTCGGGACGGCGTCGGGACGGTGTCGGGCCGGTGCCGGCAACAGCAACGGCAGGGAGCAGGGGTGCCTATGACGCGCGGAACGCGGGACGACAGCGGAGTGGCCCGGGCGGCCGCGCCTTCGGCGCAGGACTCCGGGCCGGGCTTCGGTCCGGGACCGGGGCGGGACTCCGGGCCGGGTCCCGGGGAGGGCTCCGCCGTCCACCGCGACCTGCGCCTGAGCACCCACGGCCTGCCCGGCTGGCTGGACCCGGTCGTGGAGGCCGTGCGGACGGTCCGCCCGACCCAGCTGAGCCGGTTCCTGCCGCCCGAGGACGGCCGGGGCCGCCAGTCCGCGGTGCTCATCCTCTTCGGCGAGGGCCCCGCCGGACCCGAACTGCTGCTCATGGAGCGGGCCGGGAGCCTGCGTTCGCACCCCGGCCAGCCCTCCTTCCCCGGCGGCGCCCTCGACCCGGAGGACGGCGATCCGCACACCACCGGCCCGCTGCACGCCGCACTGCGCGAGGCCGAGGAGGAGACCGGGCTCGACCCCGCCGGGGTCCAGCTCTTCGGGGTGCTGCCCCGCCTCTACATCCCGGTCAGCGAGTTCGTCGTCACCCCGGTCCTGGGCTGGTGGCGCGAGCCGAGCCCGGTGGGCGCCGTGGACCCGGCCGAGACCGCCCGCGTCTTCACCGTGCCCGTGGCGGATCTCACGGACCCCGAGAACCGCGCCACCGCCGTCCACCCCAGTGGCCACCTCGGCCCCGCATTCACCGTGAACAACGCCCTGGTCTGGGGTTTCACCGCCGGAGTGATCGACCGGATGCTGCACTTCGCCGGCTGGGAGCGCCCATGGGACCGCTCCAGGCAGGTCCCGCTCGACTGGCGCGCATGAGACGGTGGCCCACGTGAACGTGCTGGACATCCTGTTGCTGGTCGCTGCCGTGTGGTTCGCGATCGTCGGCTACCGCCAGGGTTTCGTCGTCGGCATCCTGTCGGTGATCGGCTTCCTGGGCGGTGGCCTCATCGCCATGTCCGTCCTCCCGCTGATCTGGGACAAGGTGACCGACAACGGCTCGAACGTGTCCACCACGGTCGTGGTGGTCGCCGTCGTCGTCGTCATCGTCTGCGCCTCCATCGGGCAGGCCTTCACCACCCACCTCGGCAACCGCCTGCGCCGCCACATCACGTGGTCGCCCGCGCGGATCCTCGACGCCACCGGCGGCGCCCTGGTGAACGTCGTCGCGATGCTGCTCGTCGCCTGGCTCATCGGGTCGGCGCTCGCCGGCACCTCACTGCCCACGCTGGGCAAGGAGGTCCGCAACTCCAAGGTGCTGCTGGGGGTGTCGCGGGTGCTGCCCAACCAGGCCGGCACCTGGTTCTCGGACTTCACCTCCACCCTCGCCCAGAACGGCTTCCCGCAGGTCTTCAGCCCGTTCTCCAACGAGCCCATCACCGAGGTCAGGGCCCCCGACCCGGCGCTCGCGCAGAGCCCCGTCGCCGCGGCCGCCAAGCGCTCGATCGTGAAGGTCGTCGGCACGGCGCCCAGTTGCAGCAAGGTGCTGGAAGGCACCGGCTTCGTCTTCGCCCCGGGCAAGGTCATGACCAACGCGCACGTCGTCGGAGGCGTCACCGAGCCGACCGTGCAGATCGGCGGCGAGGGCAAGCTGTACGACGGGAAGGTCGTGCTCTACGACTGGGAGCGCGACATCGCCGTCCTCGACGTGCCCAAGCTGAAGGCCCCGCCACTGGAGTGGGCCGACAAGAACGCGGTGAGCGGCAGCGACGCGATCGTCGCGGGCTTCCCGGAGAACGGTGCGTACGACGTCCGCTCGGCGCGCGTCCGCGGCCGGATCAACGCCAACGGCCCGGACATCTACCACCGGGGCACCGTCCGCCGCGACGTGTACTCACTGTTCGCGACCGTCCGCCAGGGCAACTCCGGCGGCCCGCTGCTGACCTCCGACGGCAAGGTGTACGGGGTCGTCTTCGCGAAGTCCCTCGACGACCCGAACACCGGTTACGCACTGACGGCAGACGAGGTCCGCGACGACATCCGGATCGGGAGGGCCGCCGAACGGCGGGTCGACAGCCAGGCCTGCGCCCTGTGAGCCGTACCGCCGGGTGACCCCGTACGGGTGGGTGACGCCTCGCCCGTACGGCCCGGGACGACGGCGGCGCCGCCCCGGCTACGTCCGCGGATGGCGCAGCCGGGCCGACACCCAGCGGGCCCGGCGGCGCAGGATGCGCGGAATCCCGAGGTGGGGGTCGCGGCCCTCGCGGCCGGTCCTCCCGTGCCCGCCCGGCGTCACTGCCGGGCGGCGGTCGTGTGTGGTGTCACCGTGGTCGTGCGTCCAGCCCATACAACGAGCTGTGCCCGGGCGCCAAGGTCGGTAACCCCGTCCGGCGCGGCCAATTGGCCTATGCGCCGGGCAATTGAAGGACCGTAGGACGAAAGGACCGACGAGCCGTCAGGAGCCCGCAGCCGCACGGGCCGTGGGCGCCGGAGGTCAGCGGTCCGGTTCCGGGTCCTTGAGCCAGTTCACCAGCTCGGTCGAGAACGCAACCGGGTCCTCCTCGTGCGGGAAGTGCCCGAGCCCGTCGAACAGCCGCCAGCGGTAAGGGGCTTCGACGTACTCGCCGGAGCCGGCCGCGCTGCGCGTGCGCATCACGGGGTCGAGCGAGCCGTGCAGGTGCAGGGTCGGCACCCGCACCGGCATCTTCATCCGACGGTTGAACTGGAGCCCGTCCGGCCGGGCCATGGAACGCATCATCCAGCGGTACGGCTCGATCGAGCAGTGCGCGGTGGACGGGATGCACATCGCCCGCCGGTACACGGCGAGGTCCTCCTCGGCCGCGTCCTCCTGGAGCCGCGGCCCGGACCAGTCCCGGATGAGCTTCCCGACGAGGGCGCCGTCGTCCGCGACGAGCTGCCGCTCGGGGATGAACGGCCGCTGGAAGCCCCAGATATGGGAGCTCGCCCTGGTCTGTCCGACGTCCGACAGCATGGCCGAGCGCCAGCGCCGCGGGTGCGGCATGGAGGAGACGACGAGCCGGCGGACCAGCTTGGGCCGCATCACGGCCGCCGTCCAGGCGAGGTAGCCGCCCAGGTCGTGCCCCACCAGGGCGGCGTCCGGCTCGCCGAGGGACCGGATGACGCCCGTGACGTCGAGCGCCAGGTTGGCGGGGTCGTAGCCGCGCGGGGTGCGGTCGCTGCCGCCCACCCCGCGCAGGTCCATCGCGACGGCGCGGTACCCGGCTTCGGCGAGCGCGGTCAGCTGGTGCCGCCAGGTCCACCAGAACTGCGGGAAGCCGTGGAGCAGCAGCACCAGCGGCCCGTCGCCGAGCTCGGCGACGTGGAACCGGGCCCCGTTGGCCGCGACGTCCCGGTGCGTCCAGGGGCCGTCGATGCGCACCGCCGTCGCGGTGGTGGGCGGGGTGCTGGGGTCCGGCGCGGTCGCTGTCATGAGGACGAGCGTGCCACACCCACAGCCTGGTCACTCACCGGCCGCGGGTGCGGCTTGACGGTCTGGAGGACGGCCGCGGTCTCCTTGACGGAGGCGATGGACCGCTCCGGCGGCCTGACCTTCTTGAACTTGGACGTGGCGATGAGCGCGAGCAGGCCCGCGAGCAGCAGGAACGCCACGCCGACGATGAGGAAGGACCAGGCGAGGCCGAGCCCGAGGTTGTGGATCCCGTACGCCGCGGCGAAGCTCAGCACCGGCAGGGAGAAGAGGGCGAACACTCCTGCGATGGAGATGGCGATGCCGCCGGTGGCCCCGCGCCGGACGTCCTCGCGGAGCTCCGCCTTGGCGAGGGCGATCTCGTCGTGCACCAGGGCGGACATCTCGGCGGTGGCCGAGGCGACCAGCTGGCCGAGTGTGCGCTCGGCTCCTTGCGCCCCTTGGTCCACTGCGCTCATCGCTCTCTCCCTCTGTCGTCGGCCGGCGGCTGTCCCCCGTCGGTCACTGCGTCAGTTCAGATCATGCCGGACGGTCGTCGCCAGCGCTGGACCCGGCCGCCCCTTCGGCCGGCGCGGCGGCCGGCGCGGCCGTTTCGCCCGCGGTCCCGGCAGCCGCTCCGCCCGCGGTTCCGGCAGCCGTCTCGGCAGCGGCTTCGGCGGCCCTGAGGCGGTGCGCCGCGGCCTTCTCCTCGTGGATCCGCGCCATCCGCAGGTGGTAGTCCGGGTTGTGCTCCTCGTAGATGTCCGGGATGCCGTCGAGGTCCTCGTCGCGCTCCTCGGCCTCGGTCAGCGCCCGGTACGTGCGGTCCCGCAGCTTGAGCAGGACGCAGGCGACCGTGGCGGCCGTGAAGGAGCCGATCAGCACGGCGGCCTTGACCTCGTCCATGAGGACCGGGTCCTCGGCGAACGCGAGCTCGTCGATCAGCAGGGAGACGGTGAAGCCGATGCCGGCGAGGGAGGCCACGGCGAGCACGTCGGGCCAGGCGAGGTCCCCGTTCAGCTCGGCCCGGGTGAAGCGGGCGGCCAGCCAGGTGCCGCCGAAGATGCCCACGGTCTTGCCGACGACCAGGCCGAGGACGATGCCGAGGGGCTCGGGCCGGGTGAAGACCTGCCCGATGGCGCCGCCGGAGAGGGCGACGCCGGCGGAGAACAGCGCGAAGAGCGGGACGGCGAGGCCGGCCGAGAGGGGGCGGACCAGGTGCTCGATGTGCTCGCCGGGGGAGTGCTCCTCGTCCTCGTGGCGGGTGCAGCGCAGCATCAGGCCCATGGCGACGCCGGCGATGGTCGCGTGGACCCCGCTGTTGTACATCAGGCCCCAGATGACCAGGGCGAGCGGGACGTACACGTACCAGCCGCGCACGCCCTTGCGCAGCAGGAACCAGAACAGGACCAGTCCGAGGAGCGCTCCGCCGAGCTGCGGGAAGCTGATCTTGCTGGTGAAGAAGACCGCGATGATCAGGATCGCGAAGAGGTCGTCGACGACGGCGAGGGTGAGCAGGAAGGCGCGCAGGGCGGACGGCAGCGAGGTGCCGATGACCGCGAGGACGGCGAGGGCGAAGGCGATGTCGGTGGCGGTCGGGACCGCCCAGCCGTCCGCCGATCCGCCGCCGACGGTGTTGACGAGTACGTAGACCACCGCGGGCACGGCCATGCCGCAGACCGCGGCGATCACCGGGAGCGCGGCCGCCTTGGGGTCGCGCAGGTCACCGGCGACGAGCTCGCGCTTGAGTTCGATGCCGGCGACGAAGAAGAAGATCGCGAGCAGGCCGTCGGCCGCCCAGTGCTGGAGCGACAGGTCCAGGCCGAGGGCGGCGGGGCCGATGTGGAAGGAGCGGGCGGCCTCGTAGCTGTCGCCGAAGGCGGGGATGTTGGCCCACAGCAGGGCGGCCACCGCGGCGACGAGGAGCAGGACGCCGCCGACCGTCTCGGTGCGCAGTGCGTCCGCCACGAAGCGCCGCTCGGGCAGGGAGAGAAGGCCGAGGAACGGGCGGCTGCGGCGGTCGGGGGAGCGGGGCGCGGCCACGAGGGGACACCTCCGGGGTGGTGGGACGGCATGGCGGAATTCGCTGCCGACCAGACTTCCCGGCGCACCTGTGTTCTTTACGTTTCCCTCACCGTACAGGAGTACGCAGGAACGAACCGGGTGATCATCACCTTATGCGCGAAAGGGGCATCCGGCGCGTCGCGCTGGATGCCCCTTCCCGGATCGGATCCGGGCCGGGCCGGGCCGTGCCCGACCCGGACTCAGTCCTCGCTGCCGGCCGTGGGCAGCTTGCTCTGGATGAGGTCCATGACGGAGGAGTCGGTGAGGGTGGTGACGTCGCCGAGTTCGCGGTTTTCGGCGACGTCGCGCAGGAGGCGGCGCATGATCTTGCCGGAGCGGGTCTTGGGGAGTTCCGCGACGGGCAGGACGCGCTTGGGCTTGGCGATGGGGCCGAGGGTGGTGCCGA
>NZ_JBVHVT010000147.1:0-11072 GCF_055564695.1 Streptomyces sp. NPDC029014 | reverse complement strand
GGGCCCCGGTTCCAGGGGGCCTTTCTTTTTTTGTCAAGTGGGTGGGGGGGCGTCCGTTCTCCTGGGCCACCCCCCCCCCCCCCCCCCTGGGGGGCCGGGGCGGCCGCGGCACGGGCGGGATTGCTCCGTCCGGGTGAGGGCAGGGCCTACAGCGGGAAGAGGCCGCCCGCCGCGAAGCGCAGCACCAGCTGCGGGGCGCCCGACAGCACCACGGAGACGGCGGCCGTGACCGCGATCGCGACGGTGACGGGCCACGGTGTCCCGGTCCGGACCCCGGCGGCGGCAGCGCCGTCCGTCCCCGCGTCCGTCCCCGCGGCGGCCGGGAGCGGCTCGGCGGCGCGGAAGAGCACCGCGGTCCAGCGCAGGTAGTAGTACAGGGCCATGACGACGTTGACGGCCATGACCACGGCCAGCCAGCCCAGGCCGGCGTCCACCGCGGAGCCGAAGACGGCCACCTTGGCGAACAGGCCGATGATGCCGGGCGGCAGGCCGGCCAGGCAGAGCAGGAAGAAGGCCAGGGCGAGGGCGGCGGCCGGCCGCTCGGCGTACAGGCCGCGGTAGTCGCGGATCCGCTGGAGCGGCTTCGTGCGGCCGACGAGGGCGGCGACGGAGAAGGCGCCGAGGTTCACGGCGGCGTACATCAGGGCGTACGCGACGGTGGAGCCGATCTGGTCGCGGCCGGAGTACGCGGCGGCGGCGATCGGGACGAGCAGGTAGCCGGCCTGGCCGACGGAGGACCAGGCGAGCAGCCGTACGGCGCCGCCGGGCCGGTCGGCGGACTGGCGCAGCGCGGCGGCGTTGCCGAGGGTCATCGTCAGGGCGGCGAGGACGGCGAGGGCGGGGCCCCAGACGTCGGAGTACGCCGGGAAGGCGACGACGGTGACGAGGATGAGGCCGGTGAAGCCGACGGCCTTGCCGATCACCGACAGGTAGCCGGCGACGGGCAGCGGCGCGCCGACGTACGTGTCCGGCACCCAGAAGTGGAAGGGCACGGCCGCGGTCTTGAAGGCGAAGCCGACGAGGGTGAGCGCGACTCCGACCATGGCGAGGGTGTCGAGCTGCCCGGGGACGTCCTCCAGCCGGTCGGCGACCTGCACCAGGTGCAGGGAGCCGGTGGCGGCGTAGACGAGGCTGATGCCGAACAGGGAGACGGCGGTGGCCGTGACCGAGGACAGGAAGAACTTGAGGGCGGCCTCGGAGGAGAGCCGGTCGCCGCGGCGCATGCCGACGAGGGCGAAGGCGGGCAGGGAGGCGACCTCCAGGGCGACGATCAGCGTGGCGAGGTCGCGGGAGGCGGGCAGCAGGGCCGCGCCGGCGGCGGAGGAGAGCAGCAGGAACCAGTACTCGCCGGCCGGCATGCGCGCGTCGTGGACGGCGGTGACCGACAGCAGGGCGGTGACCAGGGCGCCGGCCAGCACCAGGAACTGGATGACCAGGGTGAAGTGGTCGGCGGTGTAGCTGCAGGCGGCCGGGTCGCCGGTGAGGCAGAACGTGGCCCGGTCGCCGGCGCGCAGCGGCAGCAGGGAGGCGGTGGCGGCGGCGAGGCCGGCCACGGAGGCCCAGCCGAGCAGCGGCTTGCGGCGCTCGGCGAGGAAGAGGTCGGCGACGAGCACGACCAGCGCGACCGCGGCGGGAATGACCACCGGCATGATCGCGAGCCAGTCGACGCTCTGGACCAGGCTCGCCGCGGAGCCTCCGGCGGCGGTGGCCGTGCCGGCACCGGCGGAGGCGGCGGTGGCCGTGCCGGCACCGGCGGAGGCGGCGGTGGTGGTGGCCGTGCCAGCACCGATGACGGTGGCCGCGGCCGTGATCAGGGCCGTCATGCGTTGCCTCCTGCGAGGAGCTTCTGGACGGCCGGATCGGTGAGGCCGAGGAGGACCGCGGGCCACAGGCCGGCGAGGACGGTGAGGGCGACGAGCGGGGTCCAGGCGGCGAACTCGTACCCCTGGACGTCCGCGAGGGCGGGCACGGCGCCGACCCCGGTCCGCGGCTGCTGCGCGGGGTCGCCCATGCACACCCGCCGTACGACGATCAGCAGGTAGGCGGCGGTGAGCAGGGTGCCGAAGGCGCCCAGCGCCATCCAGGTGAGGAAGGCGGGCCGGGACAGCCCCTCGGCCGGTTCGAAGGCGCCGAACAGGGCCAGCATCTCGCCCCAGAACCCGGCCAGGCCGGGCAGGCCGAGGGAGGCGACGGCGGCGAAGGCCAGCAGTGCGCCGAGGCGGGGGGCGCGGCCGTAGAGGGCGGCGCCGGTGGCTCCGGCGAGGGTGTCGAGGTCGGCGGTGCCGTAGCGGTCCTTGAGTGCGCCGACGAGGAAGAAGAGCAGGCCGGTGATCAGGCCGTGGGCGACGTTCGCGAAGAGGGCGCCGTTGACCCCGGTGGGCGTCATGGAGGCGATGCCGAGGAGGACGAAGCCCATGTGGCCGACGGAGGAGTAGGCGATGAGCCGCTTCAGGTCGCCCTTGTTGCCCTTGCGGGCGAGCCACAGGCAGGCGAGGGAGCCGTAGACGATGCCGACGGCCGCGAACGCTCCCAGGTACGGGGCGAGGGCGGCCATGCCCTCGGGGGTGGCGGGCAGCAGGATGCGCACGAACCCGTACGTGCCCATCTTGAGCAGGACACCGGCGAGCAGCACGGAGCCGACGGTGGGGGCGGCGGTGTGGGCGTCGGGCAGCCAGCTGTGCAGCGGCCACATCGGGGTCTTGACGGCGAGTCCGATGCCGATGGAGAGGGCGGCGAGCAGCTGGGTGGTGTGCGTGAGCCCGCGGCCGTTGTCCTCGGCGAGGGCCACCATGTCGAAGGTGCCGCTGTTCAGGCCGATCAGCAGCAGGCCGAGCAGCATGACGACGGAGCCGAGGAGGGTGTACAGGATGAACTTCCAGGCGGCGGCCCGCCGCCCGGCACCGCCCCAGCGGGCGATGAGGAAGTACATCGGGATGAGGACCGTCTCGAACGCGAGGAAGAACAGCAGCAGGTCGAGGACGGCGAAGGTCGCGAGGGTGCCGGTCTCCAGGACGAGGAGCAGCGCGACGAAGGCCTTCGGGGAGGCGCCCGCCGGGGGCTTGAAGTAGCTGTAGAGCGCGCAGAGGAAGAACAGCAGCGCGGTCATCACGACGAGGGGGAGCGAGATGCCGTCGACGCCGAGGTGGATCCGGACGTGCAGGGCGGGGATCCAGCTGAGGTCCGTGGTCGCCTGGAAGCGGCCGGGGGTGTCGTGGTCGAAGCCCGCGGCGAGGGCGAGCGCGGCGACGAGGACCGCGCCGGTCACGCTCACGCCGTGGCGGAGCACGGCCTGTTCGGGGCTCCGGCCCTTGAGGCCGGGCGGGGCCGGCAGCAGGGCCGCGGCGGCACCGAGGAGCGGTGCGGCCACGGTGAACGCCAGCAGGAACTGCATCACGGTCGGGCTGATATCGATCACGGCTGACTCACGGCTCACGATCCGGCGTTGACGTTGGCGAGGACGGCGGTGGCGATCGCCAGCACCACGGCTCCGGCGAACAGGGCGCTCAGGTAGGTCTGCACGTTGCCGGTCTGGGCGCGGCGGACGAGGCTGCCGAGCAGCCGGGGGCCGGCGCCCGCGCCGCTGACGTACGTCTCGACGACCTCGCGGTCGAGGAAGCGGACGAGGCCGGCGGCCGCGCGGACGGGCCGGACGAGGAGCCGGTCGTAGACGGCGTCGAGGTGGAAGCCGACGGCGGCGTGCCGGTGCAGCGGTCCGAGCAGCGCCCGCCCGGGATCGGGGGCGGGGCCGGCCGGGACGGCGGGGTGGTCGTGGGTGACCTCGGCGACCTCGGGGGTCTCGGCGGCGGATTCCGCGGCGGCGACGGACGCGGACACGGCGGCTTCGCGGAAGGTGCCGGCGGCGGCCCGGGCTGCGGCGCGCTGCCACAGGGCGTAGGTCAGCACGGCGCCGACGGCGGCTGCGCCGGTGCTCAGCAGCACGGTGGCCGGGGTCGGGGTGAGCTGCCCGCCGTCGAACCAGTCGGCGAGCGGGACGGCGGCGAGGCCGAAGGCGACCGAGGGGACCGCGAGCAGCCACAGCACGCCGGTCATGGCGAGGGGCTCCTTGCCGTGGTCGGGGGCGGGGGCGCCCTTGCCGCGGAAGGCCATCAGCCACAGCCTGGTGGCGTAGGCGGCGGTGAGCAGCGCGGTCAGCAGTCCGGCGACGAGCACGAGCCAGCCGACGGCGCCGGGTACGGACGCGGTGTGGCCGGCCGCGGCCCGCTCGGCGGCGACGAGGACGGCTTCCTTGGAGAAGAAGCCGGCGAACGGCGGGATCGCGGCGAGCGCGAGCAGGCCGATCGTCATGGTCCAGAAGGCGTCGGGGATGCGCTTGGCGAGGCCGTCCATGCGGGCCATGGCGGCCAGGGAGTTGGTGCCGGCCGCGTGGATGATCACGCCGGCGCCGAGGAAGAGGAGCGCCTTGAAGGCGCCGTGGGACAGCAGGTGGAAGACGGCGGCACTGCGGTCGCCGACGGCGAGGGCGCCGGTCATGTAGCCGAGCTGGCCGATGGTGGAGTAGGCGAGGACGCGTTTGACGTCGTCCTGGGCCAGGGCGGCGAGGCCCGATCCGATCATGGTGGTGGCGGCCATGGCGGCCATCACGACCAGGGCGGCCGCGGAGGCCGTGAACACGGGCAGCAGCCGGGCGACGAAGTACACGCCGGCGGCGACCATCGTCGCGGCGTGGATCAGCGCGGACACCGGGGTGGGGCCGGCCATGGCGTCGGGGAGCCAGGTGTGCAGCGGGAACTGCGCGGACTTGCCGGCGACGCCTGCGAGCAGGAGCAGCGCGGTCAGCGTCGGGTGGTCGAGCCCGCCGCGGGCGACGGTGTCGAGGACCTCGGTGATCTGGAAGGACCCGGCGTCGGTGGCGAGGGCGAACAGGCCGATGAGGAAGGGGACGTCGCCGAGCTTGGTGACGAGGAAGGCCTTCAGGGACGCGGAGCGGGCCGCTTCGGTCTCCCAGTAGTGCCCGACGAGGAAGTAGGAGCAGATGCCCATGACTTCCCAGCCGACCAGCAGCACCATCAGGTCGCCGGTGTAGACGACGACCAGCATGGCGGCGGTGAACAGGGAGACCAGGGCGGCGTACGAGGGGTAGCGCGGGTCCTCGCGCAGGTACGCGGTCGAGTACAGCTGGACGCAGGTGGAGACGATGCCGACCAGGACGGCGGTCAGCACGGCGAAGCCGTCCAGGTACAGCGACAGGTCGATCGGCACGGAGCCGGTCGGGGTGAGCTGGGTCGCGGTCTCGATGGGCTGTCCGCCGCCCTGCCGGACGGCGACGAGCACGGCCAGGACGGCGGAGGCCAGGGCCGGGAGCACGGCGAGCGGCCGGACGAAGCCGGGGGCGGCGCGGCCGAGGAGCAGTCCCGCGACAGCGCCCAGGAAGGGCAGGAGGGGGACGAGGACGGCGAGGGTCGTGGTGCTCACGCGGTGGCCTCGCTCCGGGGGTGCAGGGGGTCGGCGGGGACGGGCTCGTGGCCCTCGAGGGTGTCGCGCAGCCTGTCGACGTCCGAGGTGCCCCGGTTGCGGTACACCATCAGCACGATCGCGAGGCCGATGCCGATCTCGGCGGCGGCGATGGCGATGGTGAAGAGGGTGAGGGCCTGGCCGGCGTGCAGGGTGTCGCGGAGCCAGACGTCGAAGGCCACCAGGTTGAGGTTGACGGCGTTGAGCATGAGCTCGACGGACATCAGGACCAGGATGGCGTTGCGGCGTGCCAGGACTCCGTACAGGCCGGTGCAGAACAGCAGCGCCGCGAGTACGGCGGGGTAGGCGAGGTGCATCAGCGCGTCCCCTTGTCGCTGGTGACGGGGGTGGCGGCGGTGGCGGGCGCTGCGCCGGCGGCGGGCGCCGCGGGGGCGTCGGTGTCCTTGCGGGACAGCACGACGGCGCCGATGAGGGCCGCGAGGAGGAGGACGGAGAGCGCCTCGAAGGGCAGCACCCAGTGCTGGAAGAGGATCTCGCCGGAGACCTTGGTGGATCCCTGGACGGGCCCGTCGAGGTCGATCCACGTGGTGCGGAAGGCGTCGACGACGACCCAGACGAGGGCGGCGGCGGCCACGGCGGCGACGCCGAGCGCGACCCACCGGTTGCCGGAGTCGGCGTCCGGGGAGCGGCCGATGGGCGCCTTGGTGAGCATCAGCCCGAACAGCAGCAGGACGACGACGGAGCCGAGGTAGATCAGGACCTGGACCCAGGCGATGAACTCGGCGGTGAGCAGCAGGTACTCGACGGCGATCCCGCCGAGCGCGACGACCAGCCACAGGGCGGCGTGGACGAGCTGGCGGGTGGTGACCGTCATGACGGCCGCGCCGAGGGTGGCGAGGCCGACGAGGAGGAAGGCGATCTCGACGCCGGTCGGGGACAGGAACCCGCGGTCGGCCGTGGCCGTCGCCGCGGCGGCGGCGGCCAGGGTGAGTGCGGGGGTCACGCGTCTGCCTCCCCAGGGGTGGGCGCACCGGTCCCGGGCGCGGCGGGTCCGGCGGGTCCGGCGGAGCCGGCGGCGGCCCGGGCCTCGGCCTCGGCTGCCGCGGCGGCCGCTTCGGCCTTCTCCGCGGCCTTGCGGGCGGCGGCGAGTTCCTTGGGCTCCTCGGCGGCCGGGTCCAGGGCGGGCGGGGCCGGGACGGTCCACATCCACTGGCGCAGCTTGTCGCGCTCGTGGGTCAGTTCGAGGATGTCGGTCTCCGCGTACTCGAACTCCGGCGACCAGAAGAGGGCGTCGAAGGGACACACCTCGATGCAGATGCCGCAGTACATGCAGAGGGAGAAGTCGATCGCGAAGCGGTCGAGGACGTTGCGGCTGCGCTCGCGGCCGCCGGGGGTGGCGGCGGGCACCGTCTCCTTGTGGGAGTCGATGTAGATGCACCAGTCGGGGCACTCGCGGGCGCACAGCATGCACACGGTGCAGTTCTCCTCGAACAGGCCGATGACCCCGCGGGTGCGGGGCGGCAGTTCGGGTTGCACGTCGGGGTACTGGGCGGTGTGCGAGCGCTTCGTCATCGTGCGCAGCGTCACGGCGAGGCCCTTGGCGAGGCCGGATCCGGGGATGGGCATCAGCTGATCGCCACCTTCACGATGCCGGTGAGCGCGATCTGGGCGAGCGCGAGGGGGATGAGTGTGGTCCAGGCGAGCTTCTGGAGCTGGTCCTCGCGCAGTCGCGGGTAGCTGACGCGCAGCCAGATGACGACGAAGGCGAGGACGGCGGTCTTCAGCAGGGTCCAGCCCCAGCCGCCGCCGAAGGGCCCGTGCCAGCCGCCGAGGAAGAGGACGGTGGTCAGGGCGCACAGCACGACGATGCCGGCGTACTCGGCGAGCAGGAACAGGGCGAAGCGGAGCCCGGTGTACTCGGTGTACGCGCCGAAGATGATCTCGGAGTCGGCGATGGGCATGTCGAAGGGCGGGCGCTGGAGTTCGGCGAGGCCGGCGGTGAAGAAGACGAGCGCGCCGGTGATCTGCCAGGGCAGCCACCACCACTGGAAGGCGTCGACGATGCCGGGCAGGGACACGGTCCCGGCGGCCATCGCGACGGAGGCGGCGGCGAGCAGCATGGGCAGCTCGTACGCGAGCAGCTGGGCGGCCGTGCGCAGGCCGCCGAGCAGGGAGAACTTGTTGGCGGAGGCCCAGCCGGCCATCAGGCTGCCGAGCACGCCGACGCCCATGACGGCGAGGACGAAGAACAGGCCGGCGTCGATGACCTGGCCGACCGCGCCTTCGCCGGGCCCGATGGGGATGGCGATGAGGACAAGGAGGTAGGGCAGCAGGGCGACGGCCGGGGCGAGCTGGAAGATGCGGCGGTCGGCCTGGGCCGGGACCACGTCCTCCTTCTGCGCGAACTTCACGCCGTCGGCGACGAGCTGGGCCCAGCCGTGGAAGCCGCCGGCGTACATGGGTCCGAGGCGGCCCTGCATGTGGGCCATCACCTTGTGCTCGGTCTGCCCGACGACGAGCGGGAGCACGAGGAAGACGGCGAAGACGAGGAGCAGCCGCAGGCCGACGTCGAGTACGTCGTTCACGCGTCGCCTCCGGTGTCTGCGTCGTCGGGGGTGGTGTCGGGGGCCCGGTCGGGGGTCCGGTCCGGGGTGGTCTCCGGGTCGGGTCCGGCCTTGCGGGGTGGCCCGGCCGGCGGTTCGCCCGGTGCGCCCTCGTCGAAGGCGGGCTTCGGATCGTGCCAGGGCGCGTCCGAGCTCCGCCGCGCGGGCGGTTTCCGCGCCGCGCCCGCGTCGCCGGTGGCTCCGGCGGCCTGGCTGGCCGACCCGTCGGCGGCGGACCGCGTACGCCGTGCGGGCCGCACCGGGGCCTCGGCGCCTTCGGCCCCGGCGGCTGCGTCCGCGGCACCGGGGGCGGCGGGCGCGGCCTGGCTGGCCGACCCGTCGGCGGCGGACCGCGTACGGCGTGCGGGGCGGGCCGGCGGCTCCGCCCCGGCGTCCGGGGCGGTGGTGTCCGCCGGGGCGGGTGCCGCCTGGCTGGCCGAGCCGTCGGCCGCGGACCGGGTGCGCCGCACCGGCCGGGCGGCCGGGGCCTCGGCGGCGGTCGGCGTCCCGGCGGCCGCATCGGGAGCGGCGGCTCCGGTTGCGGGGGTGCCTTCGGCGGTCTGGCTGGCCGAGCCCTGCGCGACCGAGCGGGTCCGCCGGACCGGGGCGCCCTCGCGCGGGGTCCGGGCGGCGGCACCGGCGCCCGCCGCGCGCGGCGTGCGCGCCGGGCGGGCCGGGGCGGGCGGGAGCTGGCCCTTGAGCGGGCCCCAGTCGTTGGGGTCGGGTACGCCCGGCGGCAGCATCTGCCGTCGCTTGGGGCCGCCTTCGGCGTCGGCGCCCTCGCCCGGCTCCTTGGCACCGGGCCAGGCCTTGGCGACGCGCGCGGCGAGGACGAAGTCCTTGCGCAGCGGGTGCCCCTCGAAGTTCTCGGGCAGCAGCAGCGGCACCAGGTGGGGGTGGTCGGTGAACACGACCCCGAACATCTCGTAGGTCTCGCGCTCGTGCCAGGCCGCTCCGGCGTACACGGCCACCGCGGACGGCAGGGAGGGCGCCGTGTGCGGGACGGTCGTGCGCAGCAGCAGCCGCCGTACGCGGTGGTCCTCCAGCGACACCACGTGCGCGCACACCCGGAAGCCGGTGCCGGGCTCGTCGACGGCGCTCAGCCAGTCGAAGTAGGTGCAGCCCAGCTTGTCCCGGGCGATCTCCAGGGAGGGGATCCAGCTGCCGACGGGCACGTCGACCGTGAGGACGTCGTACGCGACCTCCGCCACGGCCTCCGGCACGAAGACCGTCGCGGCGGCGTCGGGGAGCGAGTCGTAGAGGTTCATGCGCCGGCTCCCGGGGCGGGCGGGGGCGTGACCAGGCCGCTGGTGAGCTGTGCGACGGACGGCCCCTGGGTGTAGCGCTCGGCGAGCGACTCCCGAGCGATCTTCTCCTGGAGCTTGAGGATGCCCTGGAGCAGCGCCTCCGGGCGGGGCGGGCAGCCGGGGACGTAGACGTCGACCGGGATGATCTGGTCGACGCCCTTGGTGACGGAGTACGAGTCCCAGTACGGCCCGCCGCAGTTGGAGCAGGCGCCGAAGGAGATGACGTACTTCGGCTCGGGCATCTGCTCGTAGAGCCGCTTCACGGCCGGGGCCATCTTGTCGGTGACCGTGCCGGAGACGATCATCAGGTCGGCCTGGCGGGGGCCGGGCGCGAAGGGGATGACGCCGAGCCGGATGAAGTCGTGCCGGGCCATGGAGGCGGCGATGAACTCGATCGCGCAGCAGGCGAGGCCGAAGTTGAAGACCCACAGGCTGTAGCGGCGGCCCCAGTTCAGGACGACCTTCATCGGCTCGGGGGCCAGCCGGGACAGGACGCCGAGGCGGCGGGGCTCGGGCAGCAGCTGGGGCTCGGGTGTCACGTCCATTCCAGGACGCCCTTCTTGTACGCGTAGAGCAGGCCGACGGCGAGGAAGCCCAGGAAGAGGAACATCTCCACGAGCGTGGTGGCGCCGTAGCCCTCGGCGGCGAAGACCGTCGCCCACGGGAAGAGGAAGATCGAGTCGACGGCGAAGATCACGTAGAGGAACGCGTAGACGTAGTAGCGGACCTGGGTGTGCGCCCAGCCCTCGCCCACCGGGTCGACGCCGCACTCGTACGTCAGCAGCTTCTCGGGGGTCGGGACGACCGGGCGCAGCAGCCGGCCCGCGCCGAAGGCGACGGCCACGAAGAGCACACCGATCACGGCCAGCAGGCCGACGACCGAATAACTCCGGAAATAGTCCGCCGCGAGCACGGTTACGGTCGATACCGTTGGGTCGGGCACGTCCGTTCCTCGCTCCTTGGCCACTGTCGACGATCTGGTACGGACGGGAGTCTAGGGCCTGCTTCACACAGGGTGGGGTTATCCCCCGTTTACTGCGGCCCGGCCTCCCCATGGCACCGGCCCGGCGGGATTGGCAGGCTGTGCCGCATGACCACGAGCACCCCGGCCCCCGACAACGACCGCCCCCCTCC
Source organism: Streptomyces sp. NPDC029014 (assembly GCF_055564695.1). Classification (NCBI taxonomy): domain Bacteria; kingdom Bacillati; phylum Actinomycetota; class Actinomycetes; order Kitasatosporales; family Streptomycetaceae; genus Streptomyces; species Streptomyces sp. NPDC029014. The sequence goes on along the minus strand of NZ_JBVHVT010000147.1, from coordinate 595 downwards.
CGTCCGCGCGGCCCTGGGAGCCGCGACGTGGAAGGAGGTTGCCCATCTCCTGAGCAATCTGCCGGCCACCCTGTTCGGGTTCGTCTACACCGTGGCCGCACTGTCGATCGCGGGTGGTTTGTCCGTGACCGTGGTCGGCCTTCCGCTGCTCGCCCTCGGCCTGTCCGGATCTCGGCAGGTGGGACGGCTGGAGCGGACGCGGGCCCGGCTGCTGCTCGGCGTGCGGGTGGAGGAGCCGACGCCGCTGCCGGGTCCCGGGCGGGCCGGCGGGTTCTTCCCGTGGCTCTTCAGCGCGGTCAAGGACCCGGTGGCCTGGCGGAGCGCCCTGTACGAGCTGGTCCGGCTGCCGTGGGGGGTGCTCACCTTCACGGTAACGCTGGTCGGTCTGTTCATGCTCTGGCCGGTGCTGCCGTACCTGACGCGGGCGCTGACGAACGTGGACCGGGCGCTGGTAGGGGCCCTGCTGTCGCCGTCGGACGAACTGGAGCGGCGGATCGCACAGCTGGAGTCGGACCGCGGGGTGGTCGTCGACACCGCCGCCGCCGACCTGCGGCGCATCGAGCGGGACCTGCACGACGGGGCCCAGGCCCGGCTG
>NZ_JBVHVT010000146.1:0-11248 GCF_055564695.1 Streptomyces sp. NPDC029014 | reverse complement strand
GGAAACGGGTGGTGGTGGGGGGGGGGGGGCCGCACCCCCCCCCGGGGGGGGGGGGGGGGGAGGGGGGGAGGGGGGGCCCCCCCCCCCTGGGGGGGGGGCCCCCCCGGCCCCTTTCCGTACGTCTCCCCCGGCTTCCTCAGACCCCGGAGGATGCGCGCCGGGCCCGCGCGGCCCGGGACCGCTCCAGGGCCTGCTTCCGCTCGCGCTCGCGGTCCCGCTTCTTGGGCAGGCCCACCGGGACGACCTCGAAGTTCTCCTTGGTGGTGTCCAGCCGGTGGAACAGGTTGTCGGGGCCGGTCACGTACAGCGTGCCCACACCGAGGCCCTTCAGCGACTCCACCATGCTCGGCCAGTGGATCGGCCGGTCGAAGGTGTCCAGCATCATCGTGCGGATGCCGGCGGCGTCCCGGACGACCGTGCCGTCGTGGTCGACGACCACGGGCAGGGACGGGTCGGCGAACTCGTACCCGGCGAAGACCTCCTCCTCCGCCTTGCGGCGCAGCGCGGAGAAGGCCGCCGCGTGAACGGGCGGCCGCATCGAGTACATGGAGTAGCCACCGGCCGCGCTGATCCCGGCCGAGAGCGCGTCGAGGTCCCCCTCGCGCAGGGACAGCATGTGGAAGCCGGTGTCCAGCCGGCCGGACAGGTCGTACCAGGCGCCGCGGTCGTCGAACCCGGCGAGGATCTCGTCGAGGCGGTCCTGCGGGGTCCGGACGAAGCAGTGCGTGACCACGTCCTCGTACACGCCGGAGAAGTAGTCCTCCTCGCAGGCTGCCAGGTCCGCGGTCATCCGGACGACGTCCGCGAAGGACAGCGACCCGACGAACGCGGCGGTCGCCTTCTGGCCGAAGCTGGGACCCGCGCAGACGGTGGGGGAGACGCCGAGGGTGTCGACGGCCCGGTCCGCCATCGCCATCGAGGCCACCAGGAAGACGAGCTGGGAATACACCGAATAGTCGTCCTCGGCGTCACGGAACCGGTCGAACACCGAATATCCGAGGGCCTCGTCCGCCTCCGCGAGGCGCACCCGTCCATACGGGTCGAGCAGCAGGAAGCGGCCTATCTCGGCGAAGGAAGCGGGGCCCATGCCGGGAAATACGATCGCGGTTCCGGTCCGGGAGGCGGAGGGGTCGGCCGCGTTCTCGGCGGGAATCGCATCGGAAAGAGTCATGGTGCGTGAATACCTTTGCTTCCGGGATGGTGTGGCAGTGGACGGTTGTTTTCCGGTGCCGTCTACGAGAAAAGACCCCGTACCCGGACCGGCGCGGACGCGCCGGTCCGGGTACGGGGCCGGGAGGTGGAGAGGGGAGGGGAAGGGGGCGGGAGCGGGTCAGCTCAGGGCCCTACCGGTCCGTCGACCACGATTGCAGAATCTTCGGATCGTTCAGGTTTCATTTGTTCCTGCGAATCAGGTGGGACACGGAAACGGGGGTCCTGCGCGTCCGCGTGGATAACTGGGGACGGGGCATGTCTAGCACGCGGAGCCCCGCAGCGGTCCCGCGGGGACTGCTCATAGGGGGGAAGCGGGAAAGGGTTAGGGGGAAATAGGGGTGATCATCTATTGCGGCCCGGGCGAACAACCTCATAGCATCCCCGGGTGACCGTGCCGGATCATCCCAGCTCGCTCACCAATTCCGCGAGGAGACCCCGTGAAAGAACTCGTCCGGTCCGGGGAATCCGGCACCCGACCGCGCCCCCTGCACATCGTCGCCGAGCAGTCCCGCACGGTGGCCGACACCGCCGGCGGCCATGGTGCGGCCCGGACTTGTTTATGAAGGCCCTCCGCTGCGGAGGCGCCGGCCGCATGCCCGACCACGCGTCAGAGGGCACCATCCGAGGCGGAGTTCCAGGGGCATGACCCATGTGCACAAAAGGCCCGACGGCGGGGAGACCTCCCCCGACGAGGTCGGGCTGATCCAGATCCGGCAGCCGTGGCTCCCGAGCACCTACCGCATGATCTGCTTCCCGAGCTCACGGAACTCGGCGCTCTGCTACCTGGCCATGGCCGATCTGCTGCTGCCCACCGTGGAACTGCTCATCGTCCAGTACCCGTCGTCCACGCCCTTCGAGGACGACCCCGACCCGGAGGCGGGCGAGGAACTCGCCGACAGGGTGTTCGAGTCGGTGCGGGGCTGGGCCGACCGCCCGTTCGCCCTCTTCGGACACCGCCTGGGCGCCGAACTGGCCTACGAGGTGGGCTGCCGCCTGGAGCGGGAGACCAACGGGGCGGCCCCGCTGACCCTCTTCGCCTCCGGGCGGACGGCGCCCGGCCACCGCGGCAACCTCGGGCCGCCGGCGCTCAACTGCCGCGTCGTCGCCCTGACGGCCCGCCACGACCCGCGCGCCACGTTGGCCGGTGTCCGGGCGTGGCGGCGGTGCACCTCCGGCCGGTTCGACCTGGAGGTCTTCCCCGGGGCCGGCGGCTACCTGAAGTCCTACCGCCGGGAAGTGGTCAACATCGTGCACGACCAGTTGATCTCGCTCGGCCAACCGGACCCCGACTGAGGGGTCCCCAGGGGGCGGTCAGGGGTACCCGTGCCCCGGTCCGCTGCCTAGCGTGCGGGAGTGGAGGACCGTGTCCACGACACGCCCGACCGCACGGACCACGGGGACGGCAGCGGCCGCATCCCCCTTCACCGTGAAGCCCGCGAACCCCGCGATCCACCCCTGAACGGGCCCGACCCACCGCCGGCCCGGCGCACCCTACGCCGCCCGGCCGCATCACGGCCCAGAGGAAGGACTTAGTGCGACCGATGACCGCGAAGATATTTGCAGCCGACTCGGTACGGCCCGTCGAAGAATTCGAACAGGACGCGCTCCGGGTCGCCGAGGCGATCCGCGAACGCGGTGTCGGCCTCGGCGACCGGATCATGCTGAAAGCCGGCAACTCGGCGAGCTACGTGTGCGTGCTCTACGCACTCATGCACGTCGGTGCCTCGATCGTCCTCGTCGACCAGCAGGAGACCGCGGAGGAGACCCGCCGCATCGCCGTCCGCACCGGCGTCAAGGTCACCTTCGTCGACGACGACACGCCCGTCTACCCGGATGCCGACCCCGTCCACCTGTACGAACTCATGGTCGCCGTGGCCGACCACGAGCCCACCGCCGCCACCCTGTCCTTCGAGGCCTGGGGCGAACTCCCCGACGGCCTCATCATGTGGACCTCCGGCTCCACCGGATCCCCCAAGGGCGTGGTCAAGAGCGGCCGTTCGTTCCTGCGGAACCTCCAGCGCAACGCCGACCAGGTCGGGCACCGCCCCGACGACGTCCTGCTGCCGCTGCTGCCCTTCGCCCACCAGTACGGCCTGTCGATGGTGCTCATCGCCTGGCTCACCCGCTGCTCCCTGGTGATCGCGCCCTACCGCCGGCTCGACCGCGCCCTGCGCATGGCCCGCGACGCCGGGGTCACCGTCATCGACGCGACCCCGTCCAGCTACCGCAGCATCCTCAGCCTGGTCAACCGCAAGCCGGTGCTGCGCGACCACCTCGCCGACACCCGTATGTTCTGCGTCGGCGCGGCCCCGCTCGACGCCCCGCTCGTGGCGCAGTACGTGGAGGAGTTCGGGCTGCCGCTGCTGGACAGCTACGGCTCCACCGAGCTCGGCAACATCTCCTTCGCCACCCTCGACAACCCGGTCGCCTGCGGCCGCGCCATGGAGGGGATCCGGCTGCGGATCGTCGGCGAGGACGGCAACGAACTCCCCGCGGGCGAGACGGGCGAGATCGAGGTCGACACCCCCGACGCCCTCGAAGGGCAGATCGCCGACGACGGCACCATCGTCCCCGCCCACGCCACCAGAGGCTGGCAGGCCACCGGCGACCTCGGCCACCTCGACGCCGAGGGCAACCTCCACGTCCTGGGCCGCAAGTTCGCCGTGCACCGCATGGGCTACACCCTGTACCCCGAGCTCATCGAGCGTAAGGTCGCCGCGCAGGGCTGCCCCGTCCGGATCGTGCCGGTCCCCGACGAACTGCGCGGCTCGCAGCTGGTGTTCTTCGTCGAGGACGAGGAGCTGGGCGAGTCCGGCCACTGGCGGGAGCGGCTGTGCGCCCTGCTGCCCACCTTCGAACAGCCCAACAAGGTCGTGGTCCTGGAGCGGTTCCCGCTCAACCGCAACGGCAAGCCCGACAAGAAGAAGCTGGCCGAGATGGCCGCCGACCTGGCGTGACCGTCCGGCAACCGGAAGGCGCCCCCGCCGCTGCGGCGGGGGCGCCTTCGTCCGCGGGCCGGGGCCGCGTCAGCCGTCGTAGGGGAGTTCGACGGGGGCCAGCGCCTCGAAGAGGTCACCGGGGCCCGGATTGTCCGGGTGGGTGGACCCGCCCAGGTGGTCCAGTACGCCCCACACCGCGTTCAGGGCGGTGGTCACGGCCCCCTCGGCGAACCCGGCCGTCCACGACACGTCGTCGCCGCACAGGAAGAAGCCGCGCCGGTCGGCGGGCAGCCCGCGCTGCACGAACTGCGTGAACAGCCGCCGCTGGTAGCGGTAGTGGCCCGGCAGGTTCGACTTGAACGCACCCATGAAGTGCGGCTCGGTCTCCCACGTGACGGTCAGCGGTTCGCCGATCACGTGCGAGCGGATGTCCAGCCCCGGGTAGATCGCCGCGAGCTTGTCCAGCAGCACGTCCAGCCGCTCGGCCGCGCTCAGCGTCGCCATCTTCAGGGAGTCGTCGTTCCACGTGTACGACAGGCACATCACCCCGGGGCGGTCCGGGCCGTCGTCGAACAGGTAGACCCCGCGCGGCATCCGGTCGGTGAGGGTCATGCTCATCACCGGCAGCCCGGTGCCCGGGTCCACGTCGTGCCAGAACGGCCGGTCGGTGAGGACGAACAGCTTGGACGCGCCCATGTAGTGCGTCCGCTCCACCGCCGTCCACTCCGCGGCGCTCAGCAGCGCCGGATCGGCCTCCACGCGGTTGAGCAGCGTCCACAGGTGCGGGGTGTACACCACCGCGGCGAACCGGTCCCGGCGGCCCGCCGTGTCGGTGACGGTGAACTCCTCGCCGTCGCGCGTGACCTCGCGCACCGCGGGCCGGGCGGCGCCCCCGTGCAGCGAGGCCAGCGACGTCCCGGCCGGCCAGTGCGCGCACTCCTGCGGCCGGTGCTCCCACAGGCCGCGGGGCACCTGCTGGGAGCCGCCGGCGATGGCGACCTGGTCCTCGTCGGCCCCGGTGTAGACGACGCGCAGGATCTCCAGCAGCGAGTTGGGGAAGTCGGTGTCCCAGCCGCCGGTACCGAAGCCCACCTGCCCGAATATCTCCCGGTGGCGGAAGGAGCGGAAGGCGGCACTGGTGGCGAGGAAGCCGTAGAAGGACTGGTCGTCGAACTCCCGCACCAGCCGGTCCCAGACGTGCTTGAGCGTTTCGACGTCGCGCCGCTGCACGGCGTCGCGCATCGTGGCCAGTTCGGCGCGTTCCTGGAGGGCCTTCTCCCAGGCGGCGGCCACCTCCTGGTAGACGTCGGGCAGTTCCTCGGCGTCCCGCGCGGTGTGGCGCACCCCGCCCAGGTCGACGAGGGTGCTCGGGGTGTGCTCCGCGAGCGGGTTGGGGAAGGGGCGGGTCCGCAGCCCCAGCAGGTCGATGTAGTGGAAGAGGGAGCGGGCCGACTGCGGGAACCGCATGGCGCCCATCTCGGCCACGCAGCCGGAGTCCCCGGGGAAGGGCACCGAGCGCATCCGGCCGCCCAGTTGCTCGGCCTCGTACACGACCGGGCGCAGGCCCAGCCGCATCAGCTCGTAGGCGGCGGTGAGCCCGGCCATTCCGCCGCCCACCACGGCCACGGGTGTCCCCGCGCGGCCCGGTGGCAGCGAGCCGAGGCCGGCCGGATGGCCGAGCCAGCCGTCGTAGGAGAACGGGAAGTCCGGCACGAGCATGGTGGTGGCCGGGCTTGCTGATGTCATCGCGAGTACCTCTCGGGCCGGTGCGGCAGCGCTACCAGGGAGAACCGGAGACGAGCCGGCCGCAGCCGGGAACGCGACATCGGGAGCGGGCCCGGACGGCGGGGGGATCCACGCGCCGTACGCCGTGCACAGTCGGTCCGGTCCTCGCACGCTACGCAGCGGCGCCGGAGCCGGACAACCCCTATCGACCCGGACCCGGGTGACCGACACCTTCCGGAGCGGTGGCCGCGGCCGGCCGGCGCACGGGCACGGTGATCGCGGTGACGATCAGGCCGCGGTGCACGATCCAGCGGCCGGCGAGCGCCGTCACCGGGTGCCCGTCCGGAGCGGTCCCCGGACGCAGCACACGGGCCCGGAACGTGCCGGTCCGCGCACCGCCGGCCGGGCCGCCGACCGATCCGCCGCTACCCGGAGCGCCGCCGGGGCCGTCCTCGCGGAAGGCGATGACCGCATCCTCGAAGTCCAGCTCGGTCCCCACCAGCGGGTACCAGGTCTTGTAGACGGCCTCCTTCGCGCTGAACAGCAGCCGGTCCCGGTGCAGCGGCGCGGCCACGGCCGGCTGGGTGCGCACCCAGGCCAGTTCCTGGGGGAGGGCCGTCGACTCCAACACCCCGCGGGGCAGCGGCCGGTGCAGCTCGGCGTCGATCCCGACCGCCATCAGATCGGTGTCCCGGGCGAGGACCGCGGCCCGGTAGCCGACGCAGTGGGTCATGCTCCCCACCACCCCGGCCGGCCACCGCGGGGCGTTGCGCTTCCCGGGCAGGACGGGAGCCGGCGGCAGCCCGAGGGCCGCCAACGCCCGGCGCGCGCAGCCCCGTACGGTGGTGAACTCCTCGCGCCGCTCGTTCGGCGCGGCGGCGACCAGGGCCGCCTCCTCGGGGAACAGCACCGCGGCGCCGTCCGGGCCGAAGGCCTCGCCCGTGCGGGCCTGCACGGGTACCAGCGTCTCGATCATCAGGTCCGGGCCTCCTCGGCGTACGGCAGGATCTGTCGCAACAGGCCCTTCGGGTGGCCGCGCCGGCGCCACTCGCGGGGATAGCCGATGGACACCTCCTCGAAGCGTACCCCGTCGTACCAGGTGGTCCGGGGGATGTGAAGGTGCCCGTAGACCACGGCGGCCGTACGGAACCTGCGGTGCCAGTCCGCGGTGAGCACGGTGCCGCACCACTGGGCGAACTCCGGGTGCCACAGCACGTCCGTGGGCTCGCGGACCAGCGGGTAGTGGTTGACGAGGACGAGCGGCACCGCCGGGTCGTGGGCCTCCAGCCGGCGCAGGGTCAGCTCGACCCGGGCCCGGCACCAGGCGTCCCGGCCCGGGTGGGGGTCGGGGTGCAGCAGGTACTCGTCCGTGCAGACGACACCGGCCTCGTGCGCCCGTGCCAGGGACTCCTCCTTGGTCGCGGTCCCCGCCACCCGGAAGGTGTAGTCGTACAGCAGGAACAGCGGGGCGACGGCGACCGGGCCGCCGGGCCCCCGCCAGACGGGCCACGGGTCCTCGGGCGTGACCACGCCCAGGCTGCGGCACAGGTCGACCAGCCACCGGTAGCGCTCCTCGCCGCGGGACTGGACCGGGTCCTCGCGCGGGGTCCACAGCTCGTGGTTGCCCGGGGCCCACACCACCTTGGCGAAGCGTCCGGCGAGCAGGCGCAGCGCCCACTCGATGTCCTCGGTCAGCTCGCCGACGTCGCCGGCGACGATCAGCCAGTCGTCCGGGTGGGTGGGCCGCAGGGACTCGGTGATGGGCCGGTTGTCGGCCATCCCGATGTGCAGGTCGCTCACGGCGAGCAACCGGGGTCCGGCCCCCGGACCGGCGGCGGTCGTGGCGGTGGCGGCCGGAGCGGCGGGGTCAGGCGGTGTGTGCGACATCGATGTCCCAACTGACCGGCAGGTCCTGCCGACGCGAGATGTTGATCTTCCGGTAGACCCGGGTCAGGTGCTGCTCCACGGTGCTCACCGTGATGAACAGCTTCGCAGAGATCTCCCGGTTGGTGTATCCGTGCGCGGCCAGCGCCGCCACCCGCCGCTCGGCGTCCGTCAGGCTCGACACCGCGGACGACCGCGGCCGCACGGGGCTCGGCGCCGCGCTCGGCTCGGGCTGCGGCGGCGGGCCCTGTGGGGCCGGGTCGGACTGGAGGCGGTGGGACAGGCCGCGGGCGCCGCAGCCCTCGGCGATCCGCCAGGCCCTACGGGTGCAGGTCTTGCCCTGGGCCGCGTCGCCGAGCCGCTCGTACGCCGCTCCGAGGTCGGTGAGGGCCCGGGCCAGCTCGTGCGAGTCGCCCTCGTCCTGGAGCAGGGCCACCGCCCGGTTCAGCAGCGCCGGCCGCTCGGGCAGCGGCCGCGCCCCCGCCAGGACCCGCAGGGCCATGCCGCGCCCCCGCGGTCCGGCCCGCTCGGCCAACTGCTCCCGGGCGTAGTGCTCCGCCTGGTCGCGGTTGCCGAGGGCCAGCGAGGCCTCGGCGACCCCGACCCGCCAGGGCGCCAGCCCCGGCCGGTCCAGGTCCCATTCGCCCATCAGCTTCCCGCAGAGCATGAAGTCGGTGAGCGCGGCGTGGTGCCGTCCGGTGGCGAGCTGGTGCCGTCCCCGCGCGTAGAGGTAGTGCAGGCCGTAGCGCGTCATCAGCATCTGCTCGGGCACCGGGTGGTCCACCAGGGCGGCCGCCGCCTCGTGGTCGCCCATGGCGGTCCGCGCCTCGATGAGGGCGGACAGCGGCATGCCGATGCCCACGCCCCAGCCGTGCGGGGGGAGCTGTGCGAGGGCCTGCTCGGCGAGGTGCCGTGCCCGGGCCAGTTCGCCGCGGCGCAGCGCCATGTGCGCGCGCATGGCCTGCATGACGGCCGTCCAGCCGGGGGCGCTGCGCTCGGCGGCCTCCTCCAGCAGCCGGTCGGTCCACAGGGTCGCCGCGCCCAGCCGGTCCGCGTACAACAGGGCCAGCAGGCAGGCCCGTACGGTGACGTGGCTCTCCTCGGTGAGGCGGGTGCCGGCCAGGATGCGCTCGGCGTGCTCGGTGTGCTCCTCGTCGCCACCGGAGCCCGCGCTCAGCACCCCGTGCAGGACCCCCGTGGCGGCGATGACGCCGTCCTCCGCGGCGGGTGCCGGGCGCTCCGCGTCGTCCCAGGCCGGGCCGAGCGCACCGTCCATCCGCTCCAGCAGGGTGGGGTAGGTGGAGGCCAGCACGGCCCGTACGCCGCGCAGTTCGCCGGCGAGCGTCGGGTCGGGGGTGTCCTCCAACCCCTCGACGGCGTGCTGGATCGCCGTCGCAGCGTCGTCGAACCAGCCGTTCCACAACAGGTCGCCGACGAGCTGCAGGGATTCGCTGACCGGCAGCGTGCCCTTGTGCGAGGCGGCGTTCAGCGGGTGGAGCTCGTGCGCCCAGGCGGACGGGTTCACCCGCCAGATGAACTTCGCGGTGCTGGCACGTAGTTGCAGGCGCTCGCGCTCGTCGCGGGAGCACTGCTCCGCGAGGCGCAGGCAGCGCACCGCGAACCCGACCTGCTGGGAGGCGAGGGCCGTGTGCGCGGCGTCGCTGAGCACGCCCGGCACCCACTCCTCGTCGGGAACGCCCGGTCCGTGGCCCAGCAGGTGCGTGGCGACGGCCACCGGCGCCGCCCCGGCCTCGTACAGCAGGCGCGCGGCGCGCCGGCGCAGCCGGGCCACCTCGTCGTCGTCGAGGCTCTCCAGGACCGCCGCGCGCACCGCGTCGTGCCGGAACCGGGTTCCCTGGAGGATGCCCGCGTCGACGAGGGCGGTCACCACCTGTTCCACGGCGCCCTCCCCGGCCCGCACCAGCCGGGCGAGCAGCGGGATGCGGCCCGCGTTGCCGAGCAGGGCGATGCCCTGTGCGACCCGCAACCCGTCGGTGCCGGTGCGGTGCACGCAGATCAGCGCGTTCTGCAGGAACTGCTCGCCCGTGTGGAGGGGGCCGTCGGGCTCCTCGCCGGCCCGCAGCCGCGGGAGGTGGTCGTCGAGGATGCTGTGGACCAGCAGGGGGTTGCCGCCGGTGGCGGTGTGCAGGGAGGCGGCCAGCCGGGGGGAACGCCACCGGGCACCGGTGGTGGCGGACGCGGGCGTGGGGGCGGCGTCGGCGGCCCGGTGGGCCAGCAGTGCCTCCACGCCGCGCGTGCTGAGCGGGCCGAGTCGGAGGCGGGGTCCTTCCGCCTGGCGGAGGAGTTCGTCCAGGACACGGGGCGGGGAGGTCCCCGCGTCGGGGCCGCGGGTGACCAGCAGGCCGAGGCCCGATCCCGAGGTGCGCGCCCGGCCCAGTGCGTACAGCAGGCAGTGCAGGGACTGCGGATCGGCGTACTGGACGTCGTCGACGGCGATCAGGACGGGCCCGCGGGCCGCGAGACCGGCCAGTCGGGCGTGGAAGGACACGAGGGTTTCGGCGGGGATGAGGCCGTCGCTGCCGGGCCGCGACCCGTGGAGGGGGAGGGGGCCCGCACCGTCGCGCGTGTCGCGGAGCAGTTCCTCCACCACCCCGAAGGGGATGTCCTGTTCGGCGGCCGAGGTGACGGCGCTGAGGAGCCGGATGCCCGAGTCGGCCGTCCGCTCCAGCACGCGGTGGAGCAGGGCCGTCTTGCCGGAGGCGACCGGGCCGCTGATCACGGCGATCCCGCCGGGTCTGGAGGGGTCGTCGGAGACCGTGCCGTGCCCGGTCCCGCTCCTGTGTCCATGGGTGCTGCCGGGGGGCCGGGCGGCGCCGGACACCCAGGAGGTCAGCTTGGCGATCTGTTCGTCCCGCTCCACCAACATGTCTGTGGAAGCCTCCCCGATGAGATGCAATATTTCGCATGCCGGTTCCATGGCGCGACATGGTTTTTCATGCGAGTTTCTGCGAGTGCAGGAAGGCGTGCCTGTGGAGCGCATGGAATTCAGCGCTCACCGCAGGTCAAACGGAGGCCCGGTTCTTCCCGTTCGCAGGTTCGATTGAACTGTACCAACTCCCGACCGGTCGACTAACTGAGCTCGTTTGGAATGACACGCCTTCAACTCGCCATCCGTGCAACTGAATCCACCGGCGGGCGCGGTACACGGGAAACCTCAAGCAAGCCTCAAATACCGGTGCATTGCGATGTTTCCGTTCTAGGGGTGGCCGGATCGAGATTAGGGGTCGAGACGGTGGAGGAGCCGTGTCGGCCACTCGTTTAATGGTCCGGTGCGGGCCTTTGGAGCCCGGCGGGAAGCGATGGGCCCGCCCGTGTCGCCGGGCGTGGCGGACGTCGAGAGGGCGGCACATGACGACGAACCCCACCGGGAAGGTGGCCGAGCTGCACTCCCTGCGCGAGCAGGCGCAGCGTGGACCCAGTGACCGGGCGACGGAAGCCCAGCACGCGAAGGGGAAGCTGACGGCGCG
>NZ_JBVHVT010000145.1:0-11457 GCF_055564695.1 Streptomyces sp. NPDC029014 | reverse complement strand
CCCCCCCCCCCCCCCCCCCCCCCCCCCCCCCCCCCCCCCCCCCCCCCCCCCCCCCCCCCCCCCCCCCCCCCCCCCCCCCCCCCCCCCCCCCCGCGCCCGTGTCCAGCGGAATACGCCCGCGCTCCAGCGGACTTCGAGCGGCGCTGGCCAGGATGGGACGGCCAGGACGGCGAGGAAGGGCAGGGGATGGCACCCGAACAGGACGTGCGGCTGGTGTGCTTCGCGCACGCAGGGGCCGGCACCTCGGCCTTCCACCGCTGGGGCGAACCACTGGGAACCGGCACCGTCCCCGAACCACGGCTGCTGCCCGGACGCGACGGGCGGCGCCGCGAGCCGCGCGTGACCACCCGGCGGGAGCTCCTGCACGACCTGGCCGACCTGCTCGGGGAGCAGCCGCCCGGCCCGTACGTGCTCTACGGGCACAGCCTCGGCGCGCTCGTCGCCTACACGCTCACCCGTGCACTGCACGCGGCGGGGCTGCCGCTGCCCGCGCTGCTCGCGGTCGGCGCCTGCCCGCCGCCCGACGCGCCGGGCGGACCGGCCCTCGCCGCCGAAGCCCCCGACGACGAACTGCTCGCCGTCCTGGAGGGCTTCGACGCGGTCCCCGCCGGCATCGCCCCCGACGTGTGGCACCGCTTCGTCTTCCCCGTCCTCCGCGACGACCTGCGGCTGGCCGCCGACCTGCGGGCCGCCGCCCTGGACCCGGCCACCGGCGGCCCGGTGCCCGTCCCCGTGCTGGCCGTCGCCGGCAGCGACGACCCGGTGGGCCCCGCCGCACTGCTCGACGGCTGGCGCGCCTGGACCACCGGGCGCTTCGTGCTGCGCACCGTGCCCGGTGGGCACTTCTTCGTCCGCGACGGCGAACTGCCCGGACTGCTCGGACGCGCCTGCCGACTCGTGGGGCGGGCCGAACGGTGAGACGGGCGGTCATCACCGGCATCGGGGTGGTCGCCCCCGGCGGTGGCGGCACCCGGGGCTTCTGGTCGCTGCTTGCCTCCGGACGCTCCGCGACCCGCGCCGTCACCTCCTTCGACGCCCGGCCGCTGCGCTCGCGCGTCGCCGCCGAGGTCGACTTCGACGCCCGTGCGCACGGGCTCGACGCCCGGCCCGAGGCGGAAGCCGCCCGCGCCGCGCAGTTCGCGCTGGCCGCAGCCCGCGAGGCGCTCGCCGACAGCGGGGCCGCGCCCGCCCTCGACCCGGTGCGCACCGGCGTCGCCCTGGGCAGTGCGCTCGGCTGCGCCGCCGAGCTCAGCCTGGAGTACGCCGTCGCCAGCCATGTCGGAGCCCGCTGGCTGGTCGACCACACCCGGGCCGTGCCCCACCTGTACGACTACGCCGTCCCCTGCTCGCTGGCCGCGGAAGTGGCCCTCGACGCCGGCGCACAGGGGCCGGTGTCCCTCGTCGCCGGCGGCTGCACGTCGGGCCTCGACGCCCTCGGCCACGGCGCCGACCTGATCCGCGAGGACAGCGCGGACCTGGTGCTCGCCGGTGCGGCCGAGGCCCCGATCTCCCTGGCGACCATGACCACCTGCGACACCATCCGGGTCACCTCGCGGCGCAACGCGGAACCCGGCAGCGCAGCCCGGCCCTTCGACCTGACCCGCGACGGGTTCGTCCTCGGCGAGGGGGCGGCCGTCCTGGTCCTGGAGGAGCGCGAGCGCGCCCGCCGGCGCGGCGCCCGGATCTACGCCGAGGTCTCCGGGTACGCGAGCCGGGCCGGCGCCGCGAGCATGACCGGCCTGAGCGCCGACGGCACGGAGCTGGCCGACGCGGCGTCCGCCGCGCTCCAGGAGGCTCGGCTGGCGCCGTCCTCCGTCGAGTGGGTCAGCGCGCACGGCTCGGGCACCCGGCAGAGCGACCGCAGCGAGACGGCCGCGATCAAACGGGCGCTGGGCGCCCACGCCCACCGGGTGCCGGTCAGCGCGATCGCCTCGATGACCGGCTACCCGCTGGGCGCGCTCGGCGGCTTCCAGGCCGCCGCCGGAGCCCTGGCGATCCGGCACGGCACCGTGCCGCCGACCGCGCACCTGCAGGTCCCGGACCCCGAGTGCGACCTCGACTACGTCCCCGGGACCGCCCGGCGCCAGCCCACGAACACGGTGCTGGCCCTGGGCAGCGGGTTCGGCGGGTTCCAGAGCGCACTGGTGCTGACCGGACCGGAGCGCGCCTGATCGGTCACGACCGCGAGGGCGCCGCGGCGCCGCCGTGCCGGGGCGCCGCGGTGGGCTCGAGCGGGCTTCGACGGCCCTTCGAGTGCCACTGCCGACGGTGGTGGCCGACCGGATCCGCCGGCGTCCCCTCGCCCGGGCCGCCCCGACCACCGGCCCGCCCGACCGGGCAGTGAGGAATCAGCCGTGCCGCGCTTCACGTATCCCGAACTCCCGCTGGACGCGCTCCTGCGCCGGGCGGCCGTCCGCGACCCCGGCGGCTGCGCCGTCCGCAGCGGACCCGACGCGGTCACCTTCGCCGAACTCGACGACCGGGCCGACCGGTACGCGGCGTACCTGGAGCGGCTGCTCGGCCGCCGCGGCGCCCGCGTGGGCGTCGCCAACACCCTGGACGCGGAGTTCGCCGCCGCCTACTACGGCACCGTCCGCAGCGGCAACACCGTCGTCCTGGTCAATCCGCTGATCAAGGAGGCGGGCCTGGTCCACGTGTGCGCCACCGCCCGGGTGGAAGTGGCCCTGGTGCCCGTGGCGACGGCCGAACTGCTGGTCAAGGCCCGCGAACGACTGCCCGCCCTGGAGCGGGTCATCGTGACCGACGCCCCCGACGGGGTGGTGCCCGCGGACACCGTGCCGCTGGACCTCGCCCTGGACGGGGCCGCGGCCGCCGGGCCGGCCGCGGGCGGACGCTGCGGCGGTGCCCCCGACCTGGACGCCGACGCCTGCATCCAGTTCACGACGGGCACCACGGGAGCCCCGCGCGGGGTCCGGCTCAGCCACCGCAACCTCGTGGCCAACGCCGCCCAGACCGCCCGCGCGCACGGCCTCGGCAGCGACAGCGTGACCCTCAACCACCTGCCGCTGTACCACACCATGCACCTCAACTCGGCGGTGTACGCGGGCGCCCGCCAAGTGCTGTGCCCCGACCCGGACCCCCTGGCCGCGCTCGAACTGGCCGGCCGAACCGCCGCCACGCACTTCTACGGGCTGCCGGCCCGGCTCCACCGGCTCGCCGACGCCGTCCGCCCGGGCCCGGCAGGGGCCACCGGCCGGCCCGAGCGGCCCGGGCCGCCGGCCGGGCTGCGGCTGACGGCCGTACTGTCCGGCGGCACCGCCCTGGCGCCCGCCGCGACCCGGCAGCTGCGGGAATGGCTGGGCGTCCCCGTCGTCCAGGGCTACGGGATGGCCGAGCTCTCCCCGCTGGCCCACAGCCAGGACTTCGCGCGCCCGCTGACCGGCTCGGTCGGCACGCCCGTCCCGGGCACCGAGTGCCGGGTCGTCGACCTCGATTCGCGGGAGCCCGTCGACGTGTACGGCACGGGGGAGGTCCAGGTCCGGGGGCCGCAGCTGATGACCGGATACCTCGGTGAGGAGGGCCGGGGGCCGGTCGACGCGGAGGGCTGGCTGTCCACCGGGGACATCGGCTACGTCAACCCGGACGGCGTCCTGTTCCTCGTGGACCGGCGCGGCGACGTCTTCAAGCACGACAACGAACTGGTCTCCCCGACGGCCGTGGAGCGGATCGTCGCCGACGACCCGCGGGTCGCCGACTGCGTCGTCGTGGGCTGGCCCGACCCCGTCCACGGGGCCGTGGTGTGGGCGGGGATCGTGCTGCGCGAGCCGACCGCGCCGGGACGGTCCGACGCGCTCGACTCGATCGTGGCGCGGGCCAACGAGCGCCTCGCGCCCTTCGAACGGATCCGCCGGGCCGAGGTCATCGACGCGGTGCCGCGCACGCCCGTCGGCAAGCCGGAGCGGCGCGACCTGCGGCGCACCGTCCACGCCCGGGCGGCGGCCGAAACCGCGGCCTGACCGGCGCCCGCCCCCGCGGGCTGTGCCCCCGCGGGCCGTGCCCCCGCGAGGGGCCCCGCGGGCCCGTGCGTCAGACGGCGCCCGCGGGCGCGGACAGCCGCGCCGACACCGTGCGCAGGACGGCGTCCTGGTGGTCGCTCAGGTAGAAGTGGCCGCCCGGGAAGACCTGCGCACGGAAGCCGCCGGTGGTGTGCCGCTCCCAGGCCCGCGCCTCCTCGACGGTGACCTTGGGGTCGGCGTCGCCGGTGAACGCCGTGATCGGGCAGCCGACCCGGGCACCGGGCGGGGACACGTGCGTCTCGACGGCCCGGTAGTCGCTGCGGATCGTCGGCAGCAGCATGGCGCGGATCTCCGGGTCGTCCAGCAGCTCCGAGCCCGCCGCGCCATGGGACTTGATCTCCGCCACCAGCTCGGCGTCGGTCGCCAGGTGCCAGTGGTGCTCGCTGCGGGTGGTGGAGGGGGCCCGGCGGCCCGAGACGAAGAGCTCGACCGGCCCCGCTCCCCGGGCCTCCAGGCGCCGGGCGACCTCGAAACCGGTGACGGCGCCCATGCTGTGGCCGAAGAGGGCGAGCGGCTTGTCCCCGTAGGCCGACAGCGCTTCGGTGATCCGGTCGGCCAGCGTGGGGATGTCCGCGACCAGCGGCTCCTCGCGCCGGTCCTGGCGGCCCGGGTACTGCACCGCCAGCACCTCGACCGTGGGCGCGAGGGCCTTGGCGACGGGGAAGTAGAAGCTGGCGGAGCCGCCGGCGTGCGGCAGGCACAGCAGGCGCACGGGCGCCCCGGGCGCCGGGCTGAAGTTCCGGAACCACTCCGTGTCGCTGTTGCCGATCATGGACTCTCCACTCGCCGCTGCTGATGAACCGCCCTCCAGGGTGCAGGGCGGGGCCGTGCGGAGGGCCGGTCGCGGCCACCAGTTCGAGACGGTGTCGATCCCGTCTCCGCCCCGCCTCCAGCGGATCGGGGGAGGCCGTCGACCGCGGGAACACCGCACTCCCAGGACTCCGCACGACCGGGACGACCCCGGCCCGGTGCCGGGGTCGCCGCGCCCGGCCGGCACGCGCACGGCTTCCGGGGCCGTCGCCCCCTCCCACCAGGGCAGCGGCGGCCCCGCCGGCTCCTCCCGGGCCGGGCGCAGGGCACGTACGGCACCCCGCGCACGGCCGCCCTCAAGAGGCACTGGAGAGGTCGAGGCGGGTTCGAGCGGTCCTCCGGCGGGTCCCGCGAACCTCAAGACCGAGGGCGAGAGGGGTGGACCCGATGACGGGTGAGCGAGTGCACCGCAGGACGTACGCGGTGGATGTGGCGGCACCGGCCGGGGTGGTCTACGGCCTGATCGCGGACACCACCCGGTGGCCGCTGTTCGTGCCGCCGAGCATCCACGTCGAACGGCTGGACTTCGACGGGGTGCGGGACCGGTTCCAGATGTGGGCCACCGCCAACGGGACCGTGAAGTCCTGGCTGTCGCACCGCACCCTGGACGCGCCGGCCCGCCGCATCGACTTCCACCAGGAGGTCCCCGCAGGGCCCGCCCTGTCCCTGGGCGGCCGCTGGACCGTGGAGGCGCTGGGCACCGACCGCTCCCGGCTGACCCTGGACCACGCGTTCACGGTGGCCGACGACCGGCCCGAGGACGCCGCGTGGGTCGAGCGGGCCACGGACTCCAACAGCCGGGCCGAACTGGCCCGGCTCAAGGACAGCGCCGAGCGCTGGACCCGGCTGGACGACCTGCTGCTGTCCTTCGAGGACTCCGTACGCGTCAAGGGGCCGGCCGAGCTCGTCTACGCCTTCCTGTACGGCATCGCCGACTGGCCAGGCCGCGTCCCGCACGTGCTGCGCGCCGACGTCGTCGAGGAACGGCCCGGCGTGCAGACCGTCCGCATGGACACGGCGTATGGGGACGACCCGGCACAGACGACGGAAGCGGTCCGCATCTGCTTCCCGCACGCGCTGCGGATCGTCCACAAGCAGACCGCGACGCCGCCCCTGCTGGAGGCCCACACCGGCGAATGGTCGGTGATCCCCGACGAGACCGGGGTCACGGCCGTCGCCCAGCACACCGTGCTGCTGCGCGAGGAGGCCGTCGAGACGGTCCTCGGCCCGGGCACCGGCCTCGCCGAGGCGCGCGCGCACGTACGGCAGCGTCTCGGCGCCGGCAGCCGCACCGTCCTGGACCTCGCCAAGCAGCACGCGGAATCCGCCATCCGAACCCTGTGCACCGGGAGTTGAGCACCGCCGTCATGACCACCTCCCCGCACCTCGTGCCGGGCCCGCCCGGCCCGGCCTCCACCGGCACCGCCACCTCCGTGACAGCCGCCTCCATCTCCGCCTCCGCCTCCGTCCCGGACGAGGCCGCTGCCCTGGAGCGCGCGGCCCGGCTGGAGGCGCTCCTCGGCGACCCCCACGACCCCGCCAACCCGCACGGCATCGCCGAACTGTGCGCCGCCGACCGGCGCGGCGAACCCCCGGCCGAAACAGAGTTGCTGCTGACGCGGGCGGGACTGGCCGCCGAGTTCGTCCCGGCCGAGTTCGGCGGCCGCCTCACCCGGGCCGACCTGCTGGCCAAGGTGCTCCGCCCGGTCTTCCGCCGCGACCTGGCCCTCGGCTTCGGCTTCGGCATCACCTCGCTGTTCGCGACCGCCGCGGTGTGGGCCGCGGGCAGCGAACGCCAGCGCGAGCGGACCGCGGGCCTGCTCCTCGGCGGCGGACGCGCCTCGATCGTCCACCACGAACTCGCCCACGCCAACGCGATCCTGCGCGACGAGCTGACGGCCACCCCCCGGCCCGGCGGCTACACCCTCGGCGGCCGCAAGGACGTCATCATGAACGCGTCCCGCTCCGGCGCCTGGGTCGTCTACGCCCGCACCGCGCCCGAGCGCGGGCCGCGCAGCCATTCCGTCCTCCTGCTGGACCCGGCGTCGCTGCCCGAGCACGGCGTGCGCCAGCTGCCCCGCGTCCCCACCCCCGGCATGCGCGGCGGGCTGTTCTCCGGCCTCGAGTTCGCGCAGTGCCCGGTCGGGGACGACACCCTGGTCGGTCGGCCCGGCGAGGGCGTCGCCCTGGCGCTGCGGACCTTCCAGGTCAACCGCTGCCTCATCCCGGGCGTCGCGATCGCGGCCGCCGACACCGTCCTGCGCTCGGCCGTCCGCGCCGCGACCACCGGACGGACGGCGCCCGTGGCACGCCGCTGGCACAAACCGCTCGCCGGGGTCTTCGCCGACCTCCTGGCCTGCGACAGCATGGCCACCGTGGCCCTGCGCTCCCTGAGCCTCCTGCCCGAACGCGCCCACATCCTGGCCGCGGCCGTCAAGTACGTGGTGCCCGACCTGCTGCGCGACGACCTGGAGGAACTCGCCACCGTCCTCGGCGCGCACGGCTACGAGCACGGCAGCGGGCAGTACGGCTCCCTCGGCAAGCTCGTGCGCGACCTGCCGGTCGCCGGCCTCGGCCACGCCGGCACGGCCGCCTGCCACGCCGTCATCGTCCCCCAGCTGCGCACCCTCGCCGAGCGGTCCTGGTTCCGTGCCGAGGAGCCGCCGCCCGGACTGTTCCGCAGCAGCACGGACCTGCCCGCACTGGACTACCGGCTGCTCGACATCGCCGGCGGCGAGGACTTCCTGTCCGCCTCGCTCGTCGGAGCGGCCGCGCGCCTCGCCGCCACCCGCGGCGTCGGCGGGCAGATGACCCTCCTCAGCGACCTCGCCGACGGGTTCGTCGGCGAACTGCGGGCACTGCACGCCCACTGCACGGCCCTGCCCACCGACCGGACCGCCCTGACCGACCCGTCCGTCGTCATCCTCAGCGACCGGTACGCGCTGCTCCAGGCCGCGGCCGCCGTCCTCGGCACCTGGGAGGCACAGGACGGCACCGACGCCTTCCTCGCCGACCCGGCCTGGGCCGTCCTCGCGCTGACCCGGCTCGCCGGGCGCCTGGGCATCGCCGTGCCCGAACTGCCCGCCGGCTGCCTGCAGCAGGTGCTCGACGAACTCGTACGCCGCTACCGGGCCGGCCGCAGCTGCGACCTCGACGGAAGCGAGCTCAGCCAGTGACCGCCGGACCCGCCGCCCCGCCCGTCCGCCTCCCCGGGCCCGACGGACCCTGGGAGACGGTACGGGCCGACCTCGACCGGGACGGCAGCGCCGTCGTCTACGCCACCTGCGGCGACTGGCTGCCCGCGACCCTCCCGGAGACCGCGCTGCGCCCGCTGCTCGGCCGCGACTGGCACCGGTACCGGCGCACCGAGGACGAGGTCGTCCGCTCCCGCTTCGTCACCTCCCGCATGATCGTGAAGTACACGGCCGCGGCGGTCTTGAGGACGGACCCCGTCGCGCTCGACCTGGCGTACAAGATCGGCGGAAGGCCGTACCTCCGGGGATTCGACCAGATCGACATCAGCCTGAGCCACACCGACGACCTGATCGTGGTCGGCGTCAGCCGGGCCGGCCGGATCGGCGTCGACACCGAACCCGCCGGCCGCAAGATGTCCTTCGAACTGCTCCACGGCCACATGTGCACCCCCGTGGAGCACGACGAACTGGTCCGCATGTCGCAGGACCGCCAGACCTCCGAGCTGCTGCGCCTGTGGACCCTGAAGGAGGCCTACACCAAGGCCCTCGGGCAGGGACTGCGGCTCGGGTTCACCGAGTTCGGCTTCGGTCTGGAGAGCGGCCGCCTGCTCGCGCCGGACGGCTCCCCGGCCTCGCGCGGCGAGTGGACGTTCGCCACCCACGCGGTGCTCGGCGGCCGCTACCTGGTGAGCACCGCCCGCCACGACACCGGGTTGGACACCGCCCGCGACACCGCCGTCCACACCATGCTCGACGAGGGCTTCATGGGCGCCGTCGAGGAAAGCCTGGCCCGTGCGTGACGCCGGGGGGCGGCCCGTGTCAGCGCCGTGTCAGCGGGGCGTGGCCGCCACTCGGATGCTCGCTGACCTTCCGTGTCCGCACGCTGCCGCTCAAGGAGGGAGCAGATGGCCGTGCCCGTGACGGTGATCGTCGCTCCCGGCCCGCCGCCCTCGTTCGACCTGCACGGTCCGCTCACCCCGCGGGCCCTGGAGGCGGCGCTGGCGGCGCTGCCGCCGTGCGCTCCGACCCTGCAGCGCCACACCGAGACCCACCACACGCTGCACCTGCCCCCGCCGCCGTTCCCCGCGGGCACCCTCGCGGACCTGCTGGCGGCGCCGCAGGGCCACGCCCTGACGCGGCCGCAGCCGCGGCGGTCGGGGGCGGGGCGTGCCGCGTACGCCGCGGACGGCGACACCGCAGCTCCCGTCGGCTCCGCGGAGCCCGTCGATCCCGCGGCCCCCGCCGGTCCGGCCGTTGCGGAACCGCTGCGCGGCGCGTCCGGCCGGAGCGGCCCCGCCGGGGCGGCGGCCGTCCGCGGCCCCGGCTCCGACCCCCGCAGCGACGCCGGCAGGCCGCCGGCCGACCTCGCCGGCACCGGGTCCGGCGCCCGGCCCGGCCCGGACGGATCCGTGGTCCCCGCCGCCCCGCTCCAACGGGACGTCCTGCTGGACGCGCTGGCCCGCCCCGACTCCGGGCTGCACATCGGCCAGGTGTACTGGCGCTGGCACGGCCCGCTGGACACCGAACGGTTCGCCGCGGCCTGGCAGTCGCTCGCCGACCGCGAGGCGGTGCTGCGCGCCGCCCTGGCCCGGCCCGTGCCCGACGCCGGCCCGCAGATCGCCGTCCACCGCTCCGCCGCCGTGGAGGTCCGCCGCCACCGGCACGACACCGCCGACTGGTACGCGCTGCTGGCCGCCGAGCGCACCCGCCCCTTCGACCTGCGCCGGCCCGGACCGCTGCGCATCGCCCTGCTCGACGAGCCGCCGGCCGGGGACGGCACCACCGCCACCACCCGCGTCCTGGTCACCTACCACCAGGCCCTGCTGGACGGCCGCAGCGTACGCATCCTGCTGGGCGCCTTCTACCGGGCCTACCTCGCCGACGGCCGCGTGCCCGGCGGCCGCCGCCGCCCCGACCTGCGCGACCACCTCGACTGGCTGCACGCCCGCGACCTGCGGCCCGCCCGCGCGTTCTGGTCGCAGGCCGCACCGCCGCAGGGCGCCGCGACCCTGCCCGCCCGGCCGGCCGCCCGCACCACCGGCCGGCTCGGCCACGGCCGCATCCGGCACACCCTCACCCCGGTCGAGGCGGTCCGGCTGCGCGACTGGGCCGCCCTGTGGGGGGCCACCGAGAGCACCGCCGTGCACGCCGCCTGGGCGCTCCAGCTGTACCGGCCCGCCGCCGGCCCCGACGGGGGACCGCGCTCCGTCGCGTTCGCCGTCACGGTCACCGGCCGCGGTATCGCGCTCGACGGCGTCGAGGGACTGCCGGCGCCGCTGCGCAACCCGCTGCCCGTGCACGTCGTCGTCGACCCGGCCGCCACCGTGTCCGGGCTGCTGGCCGAGCTGACCGGACGGGCCCTGGAGGCCGCGGCCTACGAATGGGTCTCGGCCGGGCAGATCCGGGCGTGGTCCGGCGCCGGACCGCAGGGGACCCCGCCGCCCGAGTCCCTCATCGTGTTCGAGCCGCCGCGGCACACCGGGGGCGGCCGGCCCGGCCCCGGCGCGCACCCCGAGGAGGCGTACCGCGAGGAACTCGCCGCCGAGGACGTCCGCGTGGACCCGCCGGAGGCCGTGACCGCGCTCACCGGCGTGCCGTTCACCCTCACCGCCCACCACGAGGCGGACGGCTCGCTGGTGCTGGCCGCCGTACACGACCGCACCCGACTGTCCGACGACACGGCCGAGCTGATCCTGACGCAGACCGCCGGGCTGTTGCGCGAACTCCCGTACGCGGCCGACGGGTCCACGACCGTCGCGGAGGCGCTCGGCCTGCTCTCCGGCTCCCGCGTGCCGCTGGCCGCCGCGCGCCGCGGCCAGGACCCGCTGCGGCTGCTGCGCCCCGCCGCCCACCCGGGTGCCGGCACGATCCTCCTGGTTCCGCCGCCGGACGCGTCCGAGGACTGCTACGACGGGCTCGCAGGCCTGCACACCGGACCGCAGGCACTGGCCACCCTGGCCGGCCCGGCCGACGCGGCGGACTTCCTGGCCGCGCTGCGGCCCGCGCTGGAGGCCGGGGAGCCCCTCGTCCTGGGGGGCTTCTCGGGAGCGGGCGTCCTCGCCTGCGAGATCGCCGAACGCATCGCCGCCCACGGCTGGTACCCGCCGCTCGTCGCGGTCGCCGGCGCCGCCGACGGCCGCCCCGAATCCGTGAGCGCCCTGACCCGGGCGCTCTCCTCCGCGACGGCGGGGCCCGGATGAGCCGCTGACCGCGGCGGCCCGTCCGGCCCGCACCCCACGTCGCCCGCCCCACCGTTCCACCAGCGGTCTCCCACCGCCGCTCTGCCGCGCGCCGAGCGGACCCTACGAACCTGGAGCACCATGTCCCGCCGCCTGTTCACCTCGGAGTCCGTCACCGAGGGCCACCCCGACAAGATCGCTGACCAGATCAGCGACACGATCCTCGACGCGCTCCTC
>NZ_JBVHVT010000144.1:0-11967 GCF_055564695.1 Streptomyces sp. NPDC029014 | reverse complement strand
CCGGCCCGAGCGGATCGGGGTCCACCTGTCGGAGGAGTTCCAGCTCCACCCGGAGCAGTCCACCGACGCGATCGTCATCCACCACCCCGAAGCGAAGTATTTCAACGCACGCTGAGGCAGTTGGACGTACACTAGTCGGTCCCATACAGGCCGGTCGCCTGTTCCCCGGGGGTAGCCCTGCGCGGGAAGAGGCGACCGGCCTTCTCGTCCCTTCCGCGAGGTGTGCGCATGACCAGTACCGTTCCCGTCTCCATCGCCCGTACGGCCGACGGATCGGCCCTGCAGGCGGTGCTGCTCGACATGGACGGGACGCTGGTCGACACCGAGGGCTTCTGGTGGGACGCCGAAGTGGACGTCTTCGCCGAACTGGGCCACCGGCTGGAGGAGTCCTGGCGGGACGTCGTCGTCGGCGGGCCGATGAGCCGGAGCCTGGGCTTCCTGATCGAGGCCACCGGGGTGGTCGTCGACCTGGCCGAACTGAGCGTCCTGCTCAACGAGCGCTTCGAGGCCCGGATCGCCGAGCAGGTGCCGCTCATGCCGGGCGCCGAGCGGCTCCTGTCCGAGCTGGCCCGGCACAACGTGCCCACGGCCCTCGTCTCCGCCTCCCACCGGCGGGTCATCGACCGGATCCTGCGCTCCCTCGGCCCCGAGCGCTTCGCCATGACCGTGGCCGGCGACGAGGTGCCGCGCACCAAGCCGCACCCGGACCCCTACCTGCTGGCCGCCCGCACCCTCGGCGCCCACCCCTCGCGCTGCGCCGTCATCGAGGACACCGCCACCGGCGTCGCGGCCGCGGAGGCGGCCGGCTGCCGCGTCGTCGCCGTCCCCTCGGTCGGCCTCATCGCCCCCGCCCCCGGGCGTACCGTGGTCCGCTCCCTGGAGGACGTGGACCTGGCCTTCCTGCAGGCCCTCATCACCCCGATGAACTGACCCGCGCACGCTCCGTTCCGGGCGGGCCGGACCCGGCACCACCGGCCCCCCGGAACGATCTTTCGTTCCATGGCCGGGCGGCCGGAATCCCATCCTTTCCGTGGCACCCGGGCCGGGTGACCTTCGTCACCCGAAACGCCCCCGACCGACCTGTCCCGGGGCTCGGCAAGGTTCCCTTGTGTCCGGATTGGTGATCTCCTGACCCCATCTGGGACGCCCCCGGCACTGACAGGCAGTCCGCTCCCATCACCGTGCGATTACACCCCAAGTCCTGCCAGTTCAAGCCATCCCCTCATAGCCCACTAATGTCGACGCGGGCACTCCGCCACACCGCAGCACTCCCGGACGCATACCCCTGTGTCGGGATTGTGTGGACCGATCGTCATAAAACCGGCCCGATCGTTCCGCCCTGAACGGGCGACCGTCGCGAGGTGCCCTTTACGCCGCTTTGAACAAGTGCCGGTCAAGGGAGTACTTCCAGCATGAACCGCAAGACCCTGGTGCTGACGGCCGCGGCCGGACTGCTCACCCCCACGCTCGCCGCCTGCGGCAGCGCCACGGGCGGAGGAGCAGGAACCGGAGCGATCGTCGTCGGCACCACCGACCGGTACGAGGCGGCCGACTACGCCCCCGCACCGTTCGACCCGGCGTACGCCTACGACGCCAGCACCTGGAACGTCCTGCGGCAGACCGTCCAGACCCTGATGCACACCCCCCGCGGCGGCGGCCAGCCCGTCCCCGAAGCGGCCTCCGACTGCCGCTTCACCGACACCGGCAACGAGAGCTACCGCTGCACCCTGCGTCCCGGCCTGAAGTTCGCCGACGGCGAGCCCCTCACGGCCAAGGACGTCAAGTTCTCCATCGACCGCGTCCGCGCGATCAACGCCGAGAACGGCCCCTCCTCGCTGCTGTCCACCATCGACACCGTCGAGGTCAAGAGCGCCGACACGGTCGTGTTCCACCTGAACGCCCCCGACGCGACCTTCCCGCACAAGCTCTCCACGCCCGCCGCCGGCATCATCAGCGAGAAGAACTACGACGCCAAGAAGCTGCGCGGCGGCTTCGCCGTCGACGGCTCCGGCCCGTACACGATGAAGGCCGAGGTCAAGGGCGACCACCTGGTCCGCGCCGTGTTCACCAAGAACCCGAACTACAAGGGCGACCTCAAGCTGCAGAACGACAAGGTCGAACTGCGCACCTTCGACGACTCCACGGCCATGGGCAAGGCGCTCACCGACGGGCGCATCCACATGATCTCGCGCACCCTGTCGCCCGCCCAGATCACCGAGTTCGCCGCGAACCCGCCCAAGGGCGTCAAGCTGACCCAGATGCCCGGCCTGGAGATCCGCTACATCGGCTTCAACACCGAGGCCCCGGCCGTCAAGGACAAGGCCGTACGGCAGGCCCTCGCCGCCGCCGTCGACCGCAACGCCGTCATCTCCAAGGTCTACGGCAAGTCCGCCCAGCCGCTGTACTCCCTGGTCCCCTCATCCGTCGCCGGCCACGTCAACTCGTTCCGCAACAAGTACGGTGAGGCCAACACCGCCAAGGCCGCCGCCCTGCTCAAGGACGCCGGCATCAAGACCCCGGTCAAGCTGACGCTGAACTACACCAAGGACCACTACGGCGACGGCACGGCCAGCGAGTTCGAGGCCCTGAAGAACCAGCTGAACTCCACCCAGCTGTTCGACATCACCGTCCAGGGCTCCGACTGGAACGACTTCCGCCCCGCGCAGAAGAAGGGCGACTACGCCGCCTACGGGCTCGGCTGGTTCCCCGACTACGCGGACCCCGACAACTTCCTCGCCCCCTTCCTGGGCGAGGACAACTTCCTGGGCACGCCGTACGCCAACAGCACGGTGCGCACCAAGCTCATCCCCGAGTCCCGCAAGGCCGTCGACCGCAACGTCGCCGGCCCCGCGATCTCGGAGATGCAGGACATCGTCGCCGAGGACGTGCCCGTCCTGCCCCTGTGGCAGGGCAAGCAGTACGTCGCCGCGCGCGACGGGATCACCGGAGTGGAGTGGTCGGTCAACGCCATCTCCGACCTCCAGCTGTGGGAACTCGGCCGCGGTGTCAGCGGCTGACGAGCACAGCAACCGGCGGCGGGTGTCGCAGGCCGGCGCAACGATTCAGCAAGAAGGACGTTCGTGCGATGAGACGTAACCAGTGGTTGGCAGCCCCGCTCGGCGCAGCCACCGCCGCCGCGCTGCTCAGCGGTTGCGGTTCGACCGATGGCCCCGCCGCCGAGGGCGGCAAGGGCGTGGTCATGGGCATATCCGACAAGGTGAAGTCCACCGACCCCGCCTCCGGTTACGACCCGGGCTCCTGGCTGCTCTTCAACAACGTCTTCCAGTCGCTGCTGAGCTTCCCCAAGGGCGGCACGACTCCGGAGCCCGACGCCGCCCAGGCCTGCAACTTCGAGGGCGGCGACAGCAAGGTGTTCAAGTGCACCCTGCGCGCCGGCCTGAAGTTCAGCAACGGCCACGCCCTCACCTCGAAGGACGTCAAGTTCTCCTTCGAGCGCACGCTGAAGATCAACGACCCGAACGGCCCCGCCGTCATGCTGTCGTCGATCGCCGGCATCGACACCCCCGACGACAAGACCGTCGTCTTCCGCCTCAAGACCTCCGACGCGACCTTCCCCAGCAAGATCGCCTCGGGTGCGGGCTCCATCGTCGACAGCAGCGAGTACCCGGCCGACAAGCTCCGCACGGACAACAAGGCCATCGGCTCCGGCGTCTACAAGCTCGACTCCATGAACGAGAAGAGCGCCAACTTCTCGGTCAACGAGGCCTACACCGGTAAGGCCAAGGCCAAGAACACCGGCGTCACGCTGAAGTTCTTCAACCACGACCAGGCCGCCCTGAAGAAGGTCCTGGAGAGCGGCGACGTCGACTTCGCCTTCCGCGGCCTCGCCGCCAAGGACATCGCCAGCCTGTCCTCCACCAAGACCGGCAACAACAACGTCGAGGTCGTCCAGGGCACCGGCGCCGAGGTCCAGCACCTCGTCTTCAACATGAAGGACGAGGTCGTCGGCAAGCTCCCCGTCCGCAAGGCCATCGCCTACCTCGTCGACCGCGAAGCGCTCGTCAAGGACGTCTACGAGGGCACCGCCACCTCGCTGTACTCGGTCATCCCGGCCGGCATCGGCTCCCACACCACCGCCTTCTTCGACCGCTACGGCGGCAGCCCCCAGCCGAAGAAGGCCGAGGCCGTCCTGCGCGCCGCCGGCATCAAGGACAAGGTCAAGCTCAGCCTGTACTCGACGCCCGCCCGCTACGGTCCGGCCACCGACCAGGAAATGCAGCTGATCGCCAAGCAGCTCAACGACAGCGGCCTGTTCGACGCCGAGGTCAAGTCCGTCGACTACGACCAGTACGAGAAGGACATCGACGCCGGCAAGTACGGCGTGTACGTCCGCGGCTGGGTCCCCGACTACCCCGACGCCGACAACTTCACGCAGCCGTTCTTCGGACCGGACAGCGTGCTGCGCAACAACTACGACAACAAGGAGATCACCGGGACGATCATCCCGGCGACCGCCTCCAAGTCCGACCGCACCGCGGCCACCCCCGACTACACCCGCCTGCAGGACATCGTCGCCGACGAGATCCCGCTCCTGCCCCTGTGGCAGAGCAAGCAGTACGCGGTGACCCGCCAGAACGTCACCGGCCTGCAGTGGTCGCTCGACGCCTCCACCGTCTTCCGCTTCTGGGAGATCGCCAAGGGCTGACAGGCCCACGCACACGAAACCGGCCCGTGCCACCTCCCCCCGGAGGCGGCACGGGCCGGTTCCGTTCCGCACCGGGCACGCCGGCCCGCGGCACTACTGCGCAGCGCCCGGCCGCACCAGACCGCTCTCGTACGCGTACACCGCCGCCTGCACCCGGTCGCGCAACCCCAACTTCGTCAACACGTGCCCCACGTGCGTCTTCACCGTGGTCTCACTGACGAACAGGTCCGCCGCGATCTCCGCGTTCGACAACCCCCGCGCCACCAGCTTCAACACCTCGACCTCACGCTCCGTCAGCGAACCGAGCGTGTCCGGAACCCGCTCCTCACCCGACGGCAGGTGCTCCGCGTACTTGTCCAACAACCGCCGCGTGATGCTCGGCGCGAGCATCGCCTCACCACCCGCCACCACCCGGATCGCCTGCACCAACTCATGCGCCGGCGCATCCTTCAACAGGAAGCCGCTCGCCCCCGCACGCAGCGCCTGCACCACGTACTCGTCCAGATCGAACGTGGTCAGCACCAGCACCTTCGCCGGACCGTCCCGCCCCGGCCCGGTGATCTGCCGGGTCGCCTCCACCCCGTCCATCCGCGGCATCCGGATGTCCATCAGCACCACGTCCGGCTGCAACGCCCGCACCTGCTCCAGCGCCTGCACACCGTCCCCGGCCTCCCCGACCACCGCCAGGTCCTGTTCCGCCTCCAAGATCATCCGGAAGCCGGTGCGCAGCAACGGCTGGTCATCGACCAGGAGGACGCGGATCGCCACGGGGGACACCTCTGATTCGTAAGGCCACTCGGCAGGACGCCCCCATTCTGCCCTCATCGGATGATCAGGATTCCGCCGGACGCGCCCCACCGACCCCCTGGCGCGGCACCACCGGCAGCGGATACACCGGAGGAGTACCCCCGAACTCCGGACACACCGCCCGGTGATCACACCAACCGCACAACTTCGTCGGCCGCGGCCGCCAGTCACCCGTCGCCGTCGCCTCCTTGATCGCCTCCCACAGCGCCAGCAGCTTGCGCTCCACCCGCTCCAGGTCCGCCATCACCGGGTCGTACGTCAACACGTCACCACTGCCCAGATACACCAGCTGCAGCCGCCGCGGCACCACCCGCTTCAGCCGCCACACCACCAACGCGTAGAACTTCATCTGGAACAACGCACCCTCGGCGTACTCCGGCCGCGGTGCCTTGCCCGTCTTGTAGTCGACGATCCGCACCTCACCCGACGCCGCCACGTCCACCCGATCGATGATCCCCCGCAACCGCAGCCCCGACTCCAGCTCCGCCTCCACGAAGAACTCCCGCTCCACCGGCTCCAGCCGCGTCGGGTCCTCCAGCGTGAACCACCGCTCCACCAGCGCCTCGGCCTCCGACAACCAACGCGCCAGCCCCACCCCCTCGTCCCCATCCGGGAACAACTCCGACAGCTCCGGCTTCGCCTCCAGCAGCCGCTCCCACTGCCCCGGCACCAACGCCCTCGCCCGCACCGCCGTCCGCTCCTGCGCCGGATCGTCGAACAACCGCTCCAGCACCGCATGCACCAGCGTCCCCCGCGTTGCCGCCGCACTCGGCTTCTCCGGCAACCTGTCGATCACCCGAAACCGGTACAACAGCGGACACTGCATGAAATCACTCGCCCGCGAAGGCGACAGCGAAACGGGTACCGCCACGCCCGGTGCCACATCGGCATCCGAGGCGCCGGCAAGGGAACCGGGGCTCATCGTCATGCACAAAACCCTACGACCCGCCACGGACAGCCACGCGCATACCATCGACGCCGGGCCCCCTCGCACTGCATGATCGGAGCATCACACCGCGCTACCACGCAGCCCCGGCCCGACCCGCCGGACGGCCCGTGAACCACACTGGGAACACCACCGGCCCCACCCACGCCGGACAGCACCGAACGAAGGACAGCAGTGGCAGACACCGACGAGACCGGCCAGCGCCCGGGCAAACGCCCCGGACCGGGCGGCGGGATCCTCATGGGCCGCCCCTTCGGCGTGCCCGTCTACGTCTCGCCCAGCTGGTTCCTCGTCGCCGCCCTCATCACCTGGGTCTTCGGCGACCAGCTCGACCGCGTCCTCCCCGACCTCGGCCCCGCCCGCTACCTCGTCTCCCTCTTCTTCGCCGTCGCCTTCTACGCCTCCGTCCTCGTCCACGAGCTCGCCCACACCGTCGCCGCCCTCCGCTTCCGCCTCCCCGTACGGCGCATCCAGCTCCAGTTCTTCGGCGGCGTCTCCGAAATCGAGAAGGAATCCGAAACCCCCGGCCGCGAATTCGTCCTCGCCTTCGTCGGACCCCTCCTCTCCCTCCTCCTCGCCGGCGCCTTCTACCTCGGCATGAACGCCGTCGACCCCGCCACCGTCCCCGGCGTCATCCTCGCCGGCCTCATGATCTCCAACCTCCTCGTCGCCGCCTTCAACCTCCTCCCCGGCCTCCCCCTCGACGGCGGCCGCATGCTCCGCGCCGTCATCTGGGGCATCACCGGCAAACCCATGACCGGCACCATCGCCGCCGCCTGGGTCGGCCGCGCCCTCGCCATCGCCGTCCTCCTCGGCCTCCCCCTCATCACCCACACCGGACTCCTCGGCACCCCCGGCGACGAGATCGGCGGCATGAGCACCGTCATGGACGCCCTCCTCGCCGCCATCCTCGCCGCCATCATCTGGACCGGCGCCGGCAACAGCCTGCGCATGGCCCGCCTGCGCGAACACCTCCCCGAACTCCGCGCCCGCACCCTCACCCGCCGCGCCGTCCCCGTCGAGAACACCACACCCCTCTCCGAAGCCCTGCGCCGCGCCAACGCCTACGGCGCCCGCGCCATCGTCATCGTCGACGGCCACGGCGAACCCACCGCCATCGTCCGCGAAAGCGCCATCGCCTCCGTCCCCGAACACCGCCGCCCCTGGGTCGCCGTCAACACCCTCGCCCAAGACCTCACCGACGGCATGAAGGTTTCCGCGGAGCTCACCGGCGAAGAACTCCTCGACCACCTCCGCGCCACCCCCGCCACCGAATACCTCGTCCTCGAAAACAGCGGCCACGTCTACGGCGTCCTGTCCACCCTCGACGTCGAAAAGGCCTTCGTGAAGGCCATGGCACGGCCCCGCCCCTGAAGCCAATACACTGGTCACATGTCCGAACCGACCGGTGCCGCCCGCCGTCGCGGGCCCTTCAAGGTCGGGGACCAGGTCCAGCTCACCGACCCCAAGGGACGCCACTACACGTTCACGCTCGAAGCCGGGAAGAACTTCCACACCCACAAGGGTTCCTTCCCGCACGACGAGCTGATCGGCGCTCCCGAGGGCAGTGTTGTCCGAACCACGGGGAACGTCGCGTACCTCGCGCTGCGCCCCCTGCTCCCCGACTACGTCCTGTCCATGCCCCGCGGCGCCGCCGTGGTCTACCCCAAGGACGCGGGCCAGATCCTGGCCTTCGCCGACATCTTCCCCGGCGCACGCGTCGTGGAAGCGGGAGTGGGCTCCGGCTCCCTGAGCAGCTTCCTGCTGCGCGCCATCGGCGACCAGGGCATGCTCCACAGCTACGAGCGCCGCGCGGACTTCGCCCAGATCGCCCAGGAGAACGTCGAGCGCTACTTCGGCGGCCCCCACCCCGCATGGCAGCTCACCGTCGGAGACCTCCAGGACAACCTGTCCGACACCGACGTCGACCGCGTCATCCTCGACATGCTCGCCCCCTGGGAATGCCTGGAAGCCGTCTCCAAGGCCCTGGTCCCCGGCGGCATCCTGTGCTGCTACGTGGCCACCACCACCCAGCTGTCCAAGACCGTCGAGTCCATCCGCGAGATCGGCTGCTTCGCCGAACCGCAGCCCTGGGAATCGATGATCCGCAACTGGCACGTCGAGGGCCTCGCCGTCCGACCCGACCACCGGATGATCGGACACACCGGCTTCCTCGTCACCGCCCGCCGCCTCGCCGACGGCGTCGAGCCCCCGATGCGCCGCCGCCGCCCCGCCAAGGGCGCGTACGGCGAGGACTACGAAGGCCCGGGCAGCAGCCCGACCGCCTCCGGCGACCGCGGCTGACCAACGGCCCCGCCCACGCACAACACACAGGCGCTGCGGCGCAGTTCCCCCGCCATCCGCGGGAACTGCACCGCAGCGCCTTCACGTTGTCCGGGCACACGGGCAGCGGACCGCCGACCCACCCGTTCCACCCTCCTGTGAGGTGTGACACGATGCTGGCTCGCCGTCACCGTCACCGCCCGCACAGGAGACACCCCGCGTGCCGCACCGCACCGCCACGCCGGCCCCCACCCTCGACAACCCGGCCCACAGCACCACCAGGCCCCTCCACTGGCTCGCCACCGCCTGCGCCATGGCCGCTGTCATAGCCGGGGCGGGACTCCTCCAACCCGAGGCCACCGCCGCCAGCCCCGCACCCGCCGCACGACCCACCCCCGCACCCGCCCCCGACCCGGCCGCCGCCACCTGGCCCCTCGACTGCAAAGGCGCCCCCGTAGCCGTCACCGCCACCGCCCAGGGCGACCTCGACGGCGACCACCGCCCCGAGACCGTGGCCGCCGTCCGCTGCGACGCAGGATCCGGCACCCCGCCCCACGCCATCTACGTACTCGCCCAGAACCCCACCGACGGCGCCCCACCCCGCGTCGTCGCCACCCTCCTCGACACCACACGCCGACAGACCGCCACCGACCTCACGATCCGTGACGGCCTCATCACCGCACACCTCCTCGGCTACTCCTCACCCGAGGTCCCCCGCTACAGCCCCGACATCGAGCAACTCGCCAAGTGGCGCTGGAGCGGCGGAAAATTCCGCCAGGAGCTGACGCAGACATCCGCCGGGAGTGTTTGAACCATCACTCCGCGTCGGGACCGTAGACCTCGACCCCGTCCGCAACCCGCCGCACGTGGATGCAGTCACCCGGGCAGTCCTTCACCGAATCCACCACGTCCTGAAGCAGCGGCAACGGAACCCGGGTCGTCGCCCCCGGCTCCACCAGCAACTCGTCCTCGGCGCCCTTCACGTACGCCAGACCATCGATGTCCAGCTCAAACACCTCCGGCGCGTACTGCACGCAGATCCCGTCGCCGGTGCACAGGTCCTGATCGATCCAGACCTCCAGCGGCTCCCCGGCCTGCCCGCCGTCCGCAGCGCCCCCGCCGGTTGCCTCCTGCTGCACGGTCATATCTCCCGCCGTTCCTGCCCTGAATGATCCGATTCCCGCCATGTGCCGGCGGCAAGTCGCGTCCAGGCTGACGGGTGTTGAACTCCTCGACCTTACAACCGGCTGCTTTCCGATGTTGAAGGGTGGGTATTCCCCTGGCGTGAGGGAGTACGCAAGGGTGAAGATCGGACACACCTCTACCGTCTTTGTGATCTAGGGGTTTCAATCACCACCAGCCCAGGTAGGGTCAGGAAGCGTCCAGCTCCCCTTGGAGGAGGTGAGGACCGTGGCAGCCCACGACGACGACATCAACCGCGGCATCCGGCCGGGGCGGGGGTCCGAGGACCCCGCCGGCCAGGTTGCCTATCTCGAGCAGGAAATCGCCGTCCTGCGACGAAAGCTCGCCGACTCTCCGCGACACACGAGGATTCTCGAGGAGCGGATCGTCGAGCTCCAGACAAACCTGGCCGGCGTATCCGCACAAAACGAACGACTGGCAAATACGCTCCGTGAGGCACGCGACCAGATCGTCGCCCTCAAGGAGGAAGTCGACCGGCTCGCACAGCCGCCGGCCGGATTCGGAGTCTTCCTCCAGTCGAACGAGGACGGCACCGTCGACATCTTCACGGGGGGCCGCAAGCTCCGCGTGAACGTCAGCCCCAGCGTCGACCCGGACGAGCTCCGGCGCGGCCAGGAGGTCATGCTCAACGAGGCCCTCAACGTGGTCGAGGCCATGGAATTCGAGCGGGCCGGGGACATCGTCACCCTCAAGGAAATCCTCGAGGACGGCGAGCGCGCCCTGGTCATCGGGCACACCGACGAGGAACGGGTGGTCAGGCTCGCCGAGCCGCTGCTGGACGCCACCATCCGCCCCGGCGACGCCCTCCTGCTCGAACCCCGCTCCGGCTACGTCTACGAAGTGGTCCCCAAGAGCGAGGTCGAAGAACTCGTCCTCGAAGAGGTCCCGGACATCGACTACGACAAGATCGGCGGCCTGGGCGACCAGATCGAGCTGATCCGCGACGCCGTCGAGCTCCCCTACCTCTACCCGGACCTGTTCAAGGAACACGAACTGCGGCCCCCCAAGGGCATCCTGCTCTACGGCCCGCCCGGCTGCGGCAAGACGCTCATCGCCAAGGCCGTCGCCAACTCCCTTGCCAAGAAGGTCGCCGAGGTCACCGGCCAGCCCGCCGGGAAGTCCTACTTCCTGAACATCAAGGGCCCCGAACTCCTCAACAAGTACGTCGGCGAAACCGAACGCCACATCCGCCTCGTCTTCCAGCGCGCACGGGAGAAGGCCGGCGAGGGAACCCCCGTCATCGTCTTCTTCGACGAGATGGAATCCCTCTTCCGCACCCGAGGATCCGGCGTCAGCTCGGACGTGGAGAACACCATCGTCCCCCAGCTCCTCGCCGAGATCGACGGCGTGGAAGGCCTGGAGAACGTCATCGTCATCGGCGCCTCCAACCGCGAGGACATGATCGACCCCGCGATCCTCCGCCCCGGCCGCCTCGACGTGAAGATCAAGATCGAGCGCCCGGACGCCGAAGCCGCGAGGGACATCTTCGCCAAGTACCTCAAGGCCTCCCTCCCGCTCCACGCCGACGACCTGGCCGAGCACCAGGGCTCCTCCGAGGTCGCCGTCCACAGCATGATCCAGACCGTCGTCGAGCAGATGTACGCCGAAACCGAGGAGAACCGCTTCCTCGAGGTCACGTACGCCAACGGCGACAAGGAAGTCCTCTACTTCAAGGACTTCAACTCCGGCGCGATGATCCAGAACATCGTCGACCGGGCCAAGAAGATGGCCATCAAGGCCTTCCTCGAACACAACCAGAAGGGTCTGCGCGTCTCCCACCTCCTCCAGGCCTGCGTGGACGAGTTCAAGGAGAACGAAGACCTGCCCAACACCACCAACCCGGACGACTGGGCCCGCATCTCCGGAAAGAAGGGCGAGCGGATCGTCTTCATCCGCACCCTCGTCACCGGAAAGCAGGGCGCAGACACCGGACGCTCCATCGACACGGTGGCGAACACCGGCCAGTACCTCTGATCGGAGGCGGGGGGGGGGGGGGGGGGGGGGGGGGGGGGGGGGGGGGGGGGGGGGGGGGGGGGGGAAGCGGGGGGGGGGGGGGGGGGGG
>NZ_JBVHVT010000143.1:0-11989 GCF_055564695.1 Streptomyces sp. NPDC029014 | reverse complement strand
ACACACACACGGGGGGGAGGGGTTGTTCCAGCACTCCCTCCTCTCCCTGACCCACAAAAAAGGGGTGGGGGAGAGGGCCCCCCCCCCCCCCTCCCCTTCTCCCCCCCCCCCCCCCCCCCCCCCCCCCCCCCCCCCCCCCACCGCCACACCGGACCGTGCATCCGCCGGCGCTCCCGCCGACCCGGTACCGCGGCAGTCGCTGCGCACCGAGTTCCCCTTCGAGCTGCCGCGCGGCTACGTCGACGACGCGGGCACCGTGCACCGTGACGGTGTCATGCGGCTGTCCACGGCGCGCGACGAGCTGGTCCCGCTGCGAGACGTGCGCGTGCAGGAGAACCCGGCTTACCTGTCGGTGGTACTGCTCGGCCGGGTCATCACCCGGCTGGGCACGCTCCCGATGGTGCACGACGGGATCGTGGAGAACATGTTCGCGTCCGACCTGGCGTTCCTCCAGGACTTCTACCGCCAGATCAACGCGGAGGGCCACACCCGCGCGGGCGTGCAGTGCCCGCACTGCTCGGAGCCCTTCGAGGTGGAACTCGGCGGGAGCCGCCTGGGGGAATCATGACGTACGCGACCGACCGGCTGCACGAGGAGATCGCGTACGTCGCCTTCCACTTCCACTGGGGCATGGACGCGATCCTGGACCTGGAGCACCAGGACCGGCGCCGGTACACCGAGCAGATCGCGTCCCTCGTGACGCGCGGCGCGACGGAGGGCTGAGCAGGTGGCATTCCTGGACCGGCTGCGGAGGCGGCGCGGCGCCGCCGGCGTTGCGGCGTCCGGCGTTGCGGCCTCCGGCGGCTCCGCGGCTCCGGGCACCGAACCCGTGGACACGGCGCACGCCGATGCCACCGGGGGTACGGCTCCCGCGCCGTTCGCGCCGTTCGCGCCTCCGGCAGCCGTCGCCGCCTGGGCCGGCCTGCCGCCGCTGCGGCGTACGACGGGCGACGGCGCGAGGGGCGTCGCAGAAGCCGGATTCGGCGGGCGACTGGCGACCTGGCAGAACCCGTCGTTCACGCGGGCGCCCTCCCCCGCGGTCCTGGACCCTTCAGCGGGCGGCAGTCTGCTGGCGGGTGCGCCGACCGCGGCCGCCCGCCCGGTCTCGGGACTCGAACGGCCCGCCGCCCGACTGCCGTCGGCCCCCCGGGTCGGCGTACCCGCCGTGCAGCGCATGCCGGTGGCGCCGCTCCGTGCGGTGCCGATGGTTACGGAGTTTCCTGTGGCGCACGGGACGCCCTCGATACCCGCGGGGACCCGACCCGCGGGTGCCGGGCCGGCGGTGCCCGTCGTCGCGGCGGCTCCGGTGCCGCCGGTGCCGCCGGTGCTGCCGGTGCTGCCGGTGCTGCCGCGTCCGCTCGCCGACCGGTCGGCCCCGCCGCGGACGGCGAACCGCGGCGTCCAGGTGACACCCGTACCCTCGGCTCCGCCGCGGATGCGGCAACCCCTGACCAAGGCGCCGGCCGCTCCCGCGGCTCGCCGACGGACCCTCCCCTCGACGCGCCGGACCGCTCTTGCAGTGCCGGAGGTGACACCGGCAGGGACGGCACCGAGCCCGGCGTCCGTACCGACCGGTGCGGACCGCGGCGGCCTCGGCGCGTCCGTCGCCGCATCGGGCTCCGCGTCCCCGGCGCAGCGGGCCGTGGCTCCCCGCCCCGGCAGGCCGCCCGCCTCCGGGGACGCTCCGTCCCCGGAGGCGTCCACGGTCCCTTCGTCGCCCCTGGACGACCTCGCCGTTCCGCCTTCGTCCTCGGGCATCCCGCCGGTCGGCCGTCCCGCTCAGGGCGGTCCGGTACGGGACACCCCGCCCCGGTCACCGTCTGCGGAGCACCCGGCTCCGGCCGCCCGGCGTACGGGACTCGGCACGCCGGTGCAGCGGGAGGCGGTGCGCCGCCCCGGGGGTTCCGAGCCGCGCACCGACGTGCCCGGCGGGTCCGGCACGCCCGGATCCGAGGCGGCGCCGGCCGCGAGGGCGCCGCGTACGGACCCGCCCGCCGTCGCCCCCGCTCGTGTGCCCTCCCCCATGACGTCCGCACCACGGACACCCGGGCACGACGGGACGACCGATGCCTCCGGACCCGCGCGCAAGACCGCGCACGAGTCCCCGGAACCGGCATTCGCCCCGGCCGGGAGCACGACGGCACCGACATCCGGGACCGCCGCGGCCGTCCGGCGAGCGGTGCCCCGGGAGGGGACGCCGCCCGCAGCGAAGCCGCCGCGTACGGACACGTCCGGCCCCCGGAGGGCAGGGAGCGACGGGGCGACCGAGTCCCGGGCGGGGGGCACGAACCCGTCCGGCGCGGGCACGCGTCCGTCAGACCCGGAGGTGAGGCCTTCCGGCGCCGGGGGCAAGCCGTCCACGGTCGGTCTCTCCGGCCCGGCGGGGGTGGCACCGGCGCCCCGAACCGGTGCGCCCGTACAGCGAGCGGTACCCGCGCCGGCAGCGTTACCGTCGGCTCCGGCCGACGCGCGCCGCTCCTCCACCGTGCCCGCGGATGCGCCCGCCGGTCCCTCCCCCGAGCAGGCCGTCCGACCCCAGACGCCCCCGCCCGCTGCGACGGGTGCTTCGGCGGGCGGCCCCGGCGCCCCGGCTCCGCGGGACGCCGCCTCGCACGCGCGCCCCACCGCCGGCGCCGAGCGGCCGACGGCCCCGATAGCCCCGGCAGCCCCGGCAGCCCCGGCAGCCCCGGCAGCCAGCGTCCCGCGGACCGGCGCCCCGGCGACACCGCGGCCCGCCCCGCACGCCCACACCGTTCCCCGGGCCGAAGCGTCCGCGCCTACGGGCAGCCCCGGAAGTACGCCCGTCCAGCGCGCCGTCTCCGCGGCCGGGCCCCCGCCCACGGCCGCGCGCGCCGACACGCCCACCGGCCGTTACCTCCCGCCCGGGGCGGCAGGCCCGGAAGGGACACGGGCCGTGCAGGCATCCGCTGCTGCCCCGGCCGCCCGGCCGGGCACGGCAACGCCTGCGGTGCAGCGCTCCACGCCCCTCCCGCCACCCGCGCCTGCCGACGCAGCGGAGTCCGCCGTCCGCCGCGACTCCGCTGCCGTGCCCCCGTCGGCCCCCGACCGCACCGAATCCCGGCACGGCAGCCCTACACCGGGCCCCCGCCCGGAGCGTCCGACCCGTACCGCCACCGGCCCGGCGCTCGCTGGCCGGGTACGGCCCGGTGGGGTGCCTCCCCGTGCGGGGCTGGGAGCGCCGCTGTCGTCCCCGGCACTTCCGGGGCGTCCGGCGGCGCCCGTGGCGGCGCCGGCCTCCACGCCGGCCGACGCCCACGG
This sequence comes from Streptomyces sp. NPDC029014, assembly GCF_055564695.1. NCBI lineage: Bacteria > Bacillati > Actinomycetota > Actinomycetes > Kitasatosporales > Streptomycetaceae > Streptomyces > Streptomyces sp. NPDC029014. The sequence goes on along the minus strand of NZ_JBVHVT010000143.1, from coordinate 8,710 downwards.
CACGGCCCCGGGCCACGCGAGCGCGCGTACCCCCGACGCCCCGCGGCACCCCTCCGCTTCCACACCCTCCGCCGCGCGGCGACGCTCCTCGCTCGGCGCCCCGGTCGCCGCTGTGCCGGGCCGGACAGCGCCGGTCGCCGCGCCGGCGCAAGGCAGTTCCCGTGCCGCCGCTCCCGCTGCTCCGCCGGTCCAACGGGTTTCGGTACCACCCGCGCCGTTCGCCACGCCCCCGGTGAGCCGGCTGTCCCCGGCCCTCCCGACCACGCTGCCCACGCCGCCCACGCCCGATGCCCCGCGGCCCGTGCCGGCCCCTCCCCGTACGGCCGTGGCCGACGCTCCGCCTCTCCGACGGGCGGCCCCCCTCCGGGGCGTTCCCCTGCGCCGGCCCTCCCTGCCCGGCGTGCACCCGACGGCGCACGGTCCGCTCGCCGTGGCACCGCTGAGTCCGCCGCACGCGGCCGCTCCCCCGGCGTTGCCCTCGGTACCGGCGGCCCGGGCACCGTCCGGGCCCGCGGTCCAGCGCTTTCCGTCCTTCGTCGCCGGGTCCCGCTCCGGCCGGTCCGTCGGTGCGCTCGCGGCCACCGCTGCCGCAGCGGCCGCCTCGACGTCGGGGCATCTGCGGCCGTCGTCGCAGCAGGCGCCGCCGCCCGCACCGTCCCCGCCGACCGGACCGCCGCCGTCGTACCAGCTGTTCGCGGCGCACAGCGCGCCTGCGCCCGGCGGCCGCCCGGCTCCCGGGGCGGCGCCCGTGCAGGAGGACCCGCCGCCCGAGTACACCGCGGTCCCCGCCGGCGGCTTCGACCCCCGCGAACTGACCGAGTTCCAGCTGGACGAGCTGGTGCACCGGATCATCGGCCGGGTCACCCGCCTCGTCCGTACCGAACTGCGCATGGACCGCGAGCGCATCGGCAGACTCCGCGATCCGCGCGCCTGACGGACGGCCCGCGGTCCTCCTCACCGCGGGCACCTCGCGCGCCCACCACAGGACGACAGAAAGGCCCACCTCGGATGCCTCGCCAGGACCCCGGGTCCACCATCTGGTTCACCCTCACCATCGACGGCGAGAGCCTCGGCTTCTTCAACGGATGCGAAGGCCTGTCCTCCCAGGTGGAGATCGAGCACCGCCAGGAAGGCGGCAACAACGGTTTCGTGTGGCACCTGCCCACCCGTGTCACCTTCCCCACCATCCGGCTCACCCGGCCGCTCACTCCGGACACCTCGAAGGTCGCCCAGTGGATCTCGTCGGTCCAGACGGGGATCAAGCGGCCCACCGCCCAGATCACGGCGCTGCGGGCCGACGGGTCGCTGGTGGCCCGCTGGGGGCTCATCGACGTCCTGCCCGTCAGCTGGCAGGGCCCCACCCTCGATCCCGCGAGCCCCGCCGTGGCCACCGAGGTCCTGGAGATCGCCCACCACGGGTTCACGGACTGACGGCGCGACGGAGCGGAGGAGAGGCACACCCATGGCCACGAGCAGCAGGGGCGCCGGCAAGAGCCTGGTGCGCGCGACGCTGGCGATCCACGAGCCGCCGGTCGGGACGAGCACGACGCCCGGGGCGCTGATGCGGACGTTCGGTTTCGAGTTCAATCCGGCGCAGCTGTCCCTGAGCCAGCGCGCGCAGTGGAAGGCCACGCCGACGATGGCCGTGCGGGACGGCTCCAAGCCGGAGTTCATGGGCGCCGAGCCGCGCGAGATGACCCTGGAGGTCTTCCTGGACTCGTCGGCCGCGCCGACCGGCAACACGGTGCTCAAGAAGGTCGAGTCGCTGCTGGGCTGCTGCGAGGTGACGGCGAAGAGCATCGCCGCCGACCAGCCGTCGCCGCCGTGGGTGGTGTTCGAGTGGGGGTCGTTCTCCACGGCCCGCTTCGTTGCGTACGTGAGCTCCGTCGAGGCGTCGTACAGCCTCTTCGGCACCACGGGCGTGCCCATCCGTGCCACCTGTCAGGTGCACCTGGTGGAGATCCCGGGGAAGACCAAGGGCCAGAACCCGACCTCCGGCGCGCTCACCGCCCAGCGCGTGCACCGGGTCGTGGCGGGCGACTCCCTGCAGTCGCTGGCGTGGCGGGAGTACGGCACGGCCACCGTGTGGCGGGCGATCGCCGAGCGCAACGGCATCGACGACCCGTCCCGGCTGCCGGCGGGCACCGAACTGGTGCTTCCCGCACCCGAGGAGGTGTCGCGCTGATGGTGCAGCCCGCGTTCTCCAGCATCATGCAGGTGCGGATCGGCCCTGCGAAGCTCCCCGACGACATCGCCCCGCTGCTCGTCGAGGGCTGGGTCGACCAGGGCGTCGGCGTGCCCGCCGCGTTCCGGTTGACCTTCCGCGACCCGTACCGGCTGGTCCTCGGCAAGCTCGGCGTCACCTTCGGCACGAGGGTGGTCCTGACGCCGATCGCCGACGGCCAGGGTGGCGGCAAGCCCCTGCTGACCGGCGAGGTCACCGCGCTGGAGGCCGACTACGACGGCACGGGAAGCTTCACCGTGATCCGCGGCTACGACTTCGGGCACCGGATGATGCGCCGGCGCCGCGTCGCCGCCTACCGCAACCAGAAGGCCTCGGACATCGCCCGCAGGCTCGCCGCCCTGGACGGCGTGCCGATCGGCCGGATCCAGTCGACGAAGGGTGCGTACGGGTTCATCAGCCAGCCCAACGTCACCGACTGGGACTTCCTCTCCCGACTCGCCGACGAGAACGGCATGGTGATGTCCCTGGACGCCAAGGGGAAGTTCCGGTTCGTCACGCCGACCCCGTCGGCCGGCGCGCCGTCCCCGCGGACCGACGGCGACAGGAGCCCGTTCGTGCTCCAGGCCGGCCACGACATCCTCCGGCTGCGGGCGGCGGTCACCGCCGCGGACCAGGTCGGCACGGTCGAGTCGCGCGGCTGGAACGTGACGACCAAGAAGAAGATCGTCGAGACGGCGCCGGCCACCACCGACCCGGGCGTCTCGATCGGTCTCACCCCCGGCCAGGCGGCCGGGGCGTTCACCTCGGCGCAGCTCGTCGAGACCGGCACGCCGTACGACCGGCAGGACGAGGTCCAGCAGGCCGCGAAAGCCCTCGCCGCCGACGTCACCTCGTCGTTCGCGGAACTGGAGGTGGCCGTGTACGGCAATCCCGAGCTGCGGCCCGGCGTGCCCGTCGCCCTCGCCGACGTGGGCAGGCCCTTCGAGGGCAAGTACACCGTCACCTCCGTGCGGCACGTCTTCGGCGATGGCAGGCACTACGAGTCGTGGATCACGGTGAGCGGACGCCAGTGGCGCTCCCTGTACGGGCTGGCTTCGGGCGGAGGCGGCGCGGACACCGCGAGCGCCGCCCGGCTGCCCGGCGTCGCGAACGCCATCGTCACCGACGTGCAGGACCCGTTGAAGCAGGGCCGGGTCAAGCTCCAGTTCCCGTGGCTGGACGACACGTACGTCAGCGACTGGGCGCGCAGCGTGCAGTCCGGGGGCGTGGGCGGCGGCGGCGTGTTCCCCATGGACGTCGGAGACGAGGTGCTGGTCGCCTTCGACCGGGGCGCGCTGGACCACCCGTTCGTGATCGGCGGTCTCTACAACGGCCGTGACCTGCCCACCCGGGTCGACGACGTGCCCCTGCACGACGGACTCAAACGGAAGGCCGCCCGGCACACCCTGTCCGACCGGCAGGCCAACCGCGTCGACCTGCTCAGCCAGCGGACCGGCGGGCGCAAGCAGGGTGTGCGCATCGCCAGCGGCGACGACCGGCTGACGATCAACCTCGACCGCACCAGGACGGAGATCACCGTCGACAGCAAAGGCTCTGTGACCATCAAGGGCGGGCGCTCGGTGTCCGTCGAGGCCGGCACCGACCTGACGCTCAGCGCCCGGCGCCGGCTCACGATCAAGAGCGGCGGCCTCCTCGACATCGAGGGCCGCGGCATCGTCAACATCAAGTCGCTCGCGGGCGCCGTCAGCGTCGACGCGATGGGTGCGCTCAGCCTGAAGGCCCTGGGCGCCACCATGATCACCTCCGGCGGCACGGTCCAGGTCAACACCATCGCCAACGTCGGCATCCGCGCCATCAAGGTCGATCTCATGGGGCTCGTCTACGTCAACACCGTGAAGTACCCCCTCCCCGCATGACAGGACGACCGCACCGGCGCACGCCCGTGCCGCCGGCACGAGGAGAAGGCAGGTGGCCCCCTGATGGCCGAACAGTTCGTCGGTTCCGGCTGGGCGTTCCCGATGCGCATCGGACCCACCGGGGGCATCGCCCTGGTCAGTGGCGAGCGCGAGGTCGAAGAGGCCATCCGGCTCGTCCTGGCCACCGCCCCGGGTGAGCGGCCGATGCGCCCGGAGTTCGGCTGCGCCATACACGACCTCGTCTTCGCCCCGGTCAACGAGCAGACGGCGGGACGTATCGAGCACGAGGTGCATGTGAGCCTGGACCGCTGGGAACCCCGGATCGAGGTCCACGACGTGGAGGTCTCCACCGGTACCGACCAGAGCGTCCTGTTCATCGACGTCCGGTACGCCATCCGCGGGACGAACAACCCGCGCAGCCTCGTCTTCCCCTTCTACGTCATCCCCTCCCACGACGAGCCGGGCACGCCGGGCTCCTTGGAAAGCGACCACTGATGTCCCTGCCCTCCCCCCATCTCGACGACCGGCGCTTCCAGCAGTTCGTCGACGACGCCAAGCGCTACATCCAGCAGCGCGCCCCGGAGTGGACCGACCACAACGTCTCCGACCCCGGCGTCACCCTCGTCGAGACGGTCGCGCACATGGCGGACCAGATCGTGTACCGGCTCAACCGCGTCCCGGAGAAGAACCACCTCGCCTTCCTCGACCTGGTGGGCATCACCCTCTTCCCGCCCTCCGCGGCGCACACGGACGTCACCTTCTGGCTGTCCGCGCCCCAGGAGGACGCGGTCCTGGTCCCGGCCGGCGCCGAGGTCGCCACGCTGCGCACCGAGAGGGAGGAAGCCGTCGTCTTCGCCACCGAGCGCGACCTGGCCGTCGTCCCGTGCGCGATGTCCCACGTGGTGGTGCAGCACCGCGGGCAGCCCGTCGCGGACCGCACCGCGGACCTCGTCGAGGGCAAGGACGTGCTGTGCTTCGCCGAGGCCCCGAACCCCGGCGACTGCATGCTCATCGGTCTGACCGCGGCCGCCCCGCACTGCGCGCTCGCCCTGGAGCTCGACAGCCGCGTCGACGGCGTCGGTGTCGATCCGCGCCAGCCGCCCCTGCTGTGGGAGGCGTGGACCGAGGACGGCTGGCAGCCCTGCGAGGTGGACCGGGACGGCACCGGCGGTCTCAACCGCCCCGGCGACGTCGTCCTGCACCTGCCCGGCGGCCATGTGCTCTCGCGCAACGGCGGGCGGGAGGCCGGCTGGGTGCGCTGCCGCGTCACCGATCCACTGCCCGGCCAGCCCTTCTACGCCACCTCGCCGAGCATCCGCTCCGTCGATGCGTACACCATCGGTGGCACCACGCGCGCGGTGCACGCCGAGACCGTCCACGACGAGGCCCTCGGCGAAGCCACCGGACTGCCCGGCCAGCGGCTGCGGCTCACCCACACCCCGGTCGTCGCCGACGACCCGCCGCTGCTCCTGCAGACCGCCGACGGCGACGGCTGGCAGGACTGGCAGGTGGTCCCGCACTTCGCCGCGTCCCGGCCCGGCGACCGCCACGTCACCCTGGACGGCGCCACCGGCGAGATCGCCTTCGGCCCGGCCGTCCGCGAACCGAACGGGACGCTGCGCCAGTACGGGGCGGTCGCCCCCAAGGGTTCCGTGGTCCGCGCCCACCGCTACCGCACCGGCGGCGGACGCGGCGGCAACGTGGCGCGCGGCGCCGTCCAGGTGCTGCGCACCTCCATCCCGTACGTGGCCGAGGTCGTGAACCGCGAGGCGGCGCGCGGCGGCGTCGACGGCGAGACGGTGGAGGAGGCCAAGCTGCGGGCGCCGATCACGCTGCGCGCCCAGGACCGCGCCGTCACCCTGCGCGACTACGAGGAGCTCGCCCGGCGCGCCGCACCCGAGACCGCGCGCATCACCTGTCTGGAGGGCGGGGAAGGCGAGCACGGCGCCTACGCGGTCCGCGTCCTCGTCGTCCCCCAGGCCGTCCCCGATCCGGGCGGGCGGCTGCGCTTCGAGCAACTGGTGCCCGGCGACGACCTGCTGCGCCGAATCACCCGCCACCTCGACGAGCGCCGTCTCATCGGCACCCGGCTGGCCGTCGGCCCGCCGTACTACCAGGGCGTCACCGTCGTCGCCACGGTGCACGCCTTCCGCGGCGTCGACACCGACCGGGTGCGCCGCCAGGCGCACGACGCGCTCTACCGCCACCTCGACCCGCTGACCGGCGGCGCGGACGGGCAGGGCTGGCCCTTCGGCAGGCCCGTCCAGGCGGGCGAGGTGTTCGCGGTACTGCAGCGCGTCGCCGGGGTGGAACTGGTCGACCAGGTCGTCCTGCACCCCGCCGATCCCCTCACCGGCAAGCGCGGCGACCCGACCGACCGCATCGACCTGGAGCGGCCCTCGCTGGTCTTCTCCTTCGACCATCGCGTCCGGGTGATCGGGGACGACGGATGACGGCCACTCCCTACCGGGGCTCCGTCGACGGCCTGGGCTCCTCGCTCCCGCTGGGCGCGATGCTCCCCGCCGTCTTCGCCGACGACGACCTGGCCCAGCGGTTCGTCGGCGGTCTGGACGAGGTCCTCGCGCCCATCCTCAACGTCCTGGACTGCCTGGACAGCTATTTCGACCCGGCGCTGGCCCCGGCCGACTTCGCACGGTGGCTCGGCACCTGGGTGGGTGCCGAGACCGACGGCGGCGAGCCCGAGCCCAGGCTGCGGGCCGCCGTCGCGGCCGCCGTCGCGCTGCACCGGGTCCGCGGCACCTCCCGTGGCCTCACGGAGGCGGTACGACTCGCCTTCGGCGTCGCACCCGAGATCACCGAGAGCGGCGGCGCGGACTGGAACGCCCGCCCGCTCGGCCCCTTCCCCGGCGCGCCGCGCCCCCGTCTGCACGTCACCCTGCGCCTGCCCGAGCCGACTCCGGCCGACACCCACCGCCTGGACTCCCTCGTCGCCGCCGCCCGCCCCGCCCACATGCCGTACACGGTCGAGGTGACCGCCACCGAAAGGACTCCGGAAACATGACCACGCAGAACTGCCCCGAATGCGGAACGCGCGCAGAACCGGGCCAGTCCTTCTGCGACGCGTGCGGTGCCGTGCTCGGCTGGGACCACCAGGGCGCCGCCCGCGGTGCGCGGCCCGCCGACCCGTCGCCGCACCTGCACGGGCCCGCAGCCGACCCTGCGCAGCCGCCGCACGAGGCGGCACGGCCGGCCGGAGCCGCGCCCGAGGCCCGAACGGCGGGCGGCTCCGACACCGGTACGCCCGCGCACGCCGGCACGACAGCGGGCCCGGCGGACGCCGCCCGGCCGGACGGGGCGGCGCCGGGCTCCGGCGGTTCGGGGGGACCGGCGTCGGTTCCGCAGTCGTCGGCAGGCCCGGGGACCGGCGCGGGTTCGGAAGGTCCGGGATCGGTCGGCGCGCCGGGGCGCGCCGAGTCGGCGGGCGCGGGGTCGGCGGGCCCGGCGCGCCGGGAGGTCCCGTCGCCGGAGGACGCCGCGCCCAGCGGGCCCGCGCCCACGGGACACGCGCCCGCCGGGCACGTGCCCACCGGCCACGTGCCCGCCGCACCCGCTCCGCACGCGCTCAGCGACACCATGTCCGACCGGGCCCGGTCCCTCCTCGTGCCCGTGGCAGAGGCGGACGCGCCGCGCCCCGTCCCGGCCGCCGCCGCGCCCGTCCTACCCGGCCGACCGGACACCGACCGGCCCGCCGTACGAGCCCCCGGACAGCAGCCCGGAGTCGAGGGCGGCCCGCCGTGCCGGTGGTGTTCGACGCCCAACCGTGCCGACCGCCACTACTGCGTGCGCTGCGCGATGCCGCTGGCCGAAACCGGCGGGGCCGCCGCCGCATCTGGACGGGCTCCTTGGTGGCGCCGCCTCTTCGACGGGCGGCGCCGCGAGACGCCGTGGGCGGGCGACCGCCCCCGGCTGCGCCGTGTCTTCGACCGCATCGGCACCTGGATCACCCTCGCCGTCCTCGTCACCCTGGCGATCCTCGGCTTCGTGTACCTGCCCGCCGGCATCCAGGCCACCCGGGACCACTTCGCCCAGCGGGCCCCGGTCGCCCCGGACCGGATCGCGGCCTCCCGCTCGTATCCCGGCCACCAGCCGGAGCTCGTCTTCGACAAGCGCACCAACACCTGGTGGGGGCCCGGCGTCTCGCAGTCCGGCCAAGGCGAGTGGATCGAGGCCACCTTCAGCGAGCCGACCCGACTGCTGGACCTGGTCATCACCCCGGGCGTCTCGGCGCGGGCGGAAAAGACCGGCGAGTCCGCCCTTCCACACCGCGTCACGGCGACGATCACCGGGAAGGACGGCAAGGTCACCACGCGCCGGCTGACCCTGGACCAGGGGGCGGGCGGCCAGCGGCGCCCGTTCCCCGTCGGCGACGTCACGAAGGTCCGCTTCACCGTCGAGTCGTCGCACACGACCTCCGCCGACAAGCAGGTCGCCATCGCGGAGATCGAGTTCTTCGGCCCGTCGAACGCCAACCGCTCCTGACCGCACACGCAGGGGCCGTGGGGGGGGGGGGGGGGGGGGGGGGGGGGGGGGGGGGGGGGGGGGGGGGGGGGGGGGGGGGGGGGGGGGGGGGGGGGGGGGGGGGGGGGGG
>NZ_JBVHVT010000142.1:0-12261 GCF_055564695.1 Streptomyces sp. NPDC029014 | reverse complement strand
CCCACTTGTCCCCCCACCTCAACTCGTTCCCCCTGGGGTGTCTTCCTCCTCGCCAAGGTCAGGCGTTGGGCATGGGTCCTGGGGTTCGGTGTCGCTTCCTTTTTCCCCCCCCCCCCGGGACGGGCCGGCTCAGCGGGACGTCAGGGCGAGGGCGTGGTCCAGGGCCTGGAGGAGACGGCCTGTCGTCGCGCGGTCCCGCACCGCCAGCCGCAGCCACGAGTCGTCCAGGCCCGGGAAGGTGTCCCCGCGGCGGACCGCGAAGCCGAGGTTCCGCAGCCGGGCCCGGACCTCCGCCGCCCCCGGGACCCGGATCAGCACGAACGGGCCCTGCGCCACCCCCGACACCGAGACCTCATCGAACTCGGCGAGTCCGGCCAGCAGGTGGTCCCGGTCCACCTCGATCTGCCGGGCCGCGGCCTCCGCCTCCGCCAGCGCCCGCGGCGTCACGCACGCCTCGGCCGCCACCAGGGCCGGCGTCGACACCGGCCACAGCGGCTGCGCCGCCGCCAGCTTCGCGATCACCTCCGGTTCGGCCAGCACGTAGCCGATCCGCAGCCCCGCCAGCCCCCACGTCTTCGTCAGGCTCCGCAGCACCACCAGGCCCGGGACGTCGGTCCGCCCGGCCAGTGCCTCCCGCTCGCCCGGAACGGCGTCCATGAACGCCTCGTCCACGACCAGGATCCGGCCCGGCCGGGCCAGCGCGGCCAGCGTCGCCGCCGGGTGCAGGACGGACGTCGGGTTGGTCGGATTGCCGACGACCACCAGGTCCGCCTCCTCCGGCACGGCAGCCGGGTCCAGCCGGAACCCGTCCGCCGCCCGCAGCACGACCCGCTCCACCTGGCGCCCCGCGTCCCGCAGGGCCGCCTCCGGCTCCGTGAACTGCGGGTGGACCACCACCGGCCACTGCGCGTCGAGGGCCCGCGCGATCAGCACGAACGCCTCCGCGGCCCCGGCCGTCAACAGCACCCGCTCGACCGGCAGCCCGTGCCGTTCCGCCACCGCCGCGCGGGCGGTGCGGCCGTCGGGGTACGCGCAGAGGGCGTCGAGCGACGCCGCGATGCGCTGCTTGAGCCAGGCCGGGGGCATGTGCGCCCGTACGTTCACCGCGAGGTCCACCAACGACGCGCCGTCGCCCCGCACCTCCGCGTCCCCGTGGTGCCGCAGGTCGTGCGCCTGCGCCGTCGCCACCGCGCACGTCGCGGCCACCGACCGCCGCTTCGGGACGAGGAGTTCGCCGCCGGTCGCGAGCGCGGCGGCCTCCGCCACCGAGGAGGTCCCCGCGGCGTCGCGCACCACGTCAGAAGGGTGCGGTACGGCGATCCCGGCCAGTTGCTCCGCCGGGTAGCTGAGCAGCGGCACGCCGAAACGTTCCGCCGCACCGGCGATCCCCGCCTCGCACGCCTTCGTCTCCACCGTGGCCAGCGCCTTCACCGCACCCGAGGACAGCCCGGCCCCGCGCAACGTCTCCTCGACCAGGGCGCAGACCTCGGCCACGGACACCCCGGCCCGTCCACCGACCCCGACCACCAGCTGCGTCGCGTAGTCACCCACCGGGATCAAGTCCCCTCCGTAGTCGTCAATGGTGCGTCGCCCGCGGACCGCACGCGGACGTGCACGTGCGGCCCGCAGTCGGTATTCAGGGGCACATGGCCGTGATCGTGGCGCTGGGCGCGTTCCTGATGACCCTCGCGGGCGGGTGGACGGCGCAGCGCGTCACCGACCGCCGCCACCTCGTCCTGGGCCTGGCCGGCGGGCTGATGCTGGGCGTGGTCGGCCTCGACCTGCTGCCCGAATCGCTCCAGGCCGCAGGCCGCCCGGTGTTCGGGGTCCCGCTCGCCCTGCTGCTCTTCGTGGCCGGCTTCCTCACCGCACACGTCGGGGAGCGCCTGCTCGCCGTGCGCCACGCGGCGCACGGCGCCGAGACCGGCCGCATCCCGCAGGTCGGCCTGACGGCGGCCGCGGCGATGGTCGTGCACAGCCTCGCCGACGGGGTGGCCCTGGGCGCGGCCTTCCAGGTCGGCGGGGGGATGGGGGCGGCCGTGGCGCTGGCCGTGGTCACCCACGACTTCGCCGACGGCTTCAACACGTACACCCTCACCCGCGTGTACGGGAACGCCCGCCGACGCGCGCAGCTGATGCTGCTGGCGGACGCCGCGGCCCCGGTGGTGGGTGCGGCGTCCACTCTGCTGTTCACCCTTCCGGAGGAACCGCTCGGCGCGTACCTCGGGTTCTTCGGCGGGGCCCTGCTCTACCTCGCGGCCGCCGAGATCCTGCCCGAGGCGCACCACGAGCACCCGGCCCTGTCCACGCTGCTGTGCACCGTGGGCGGGGTGGCCGCGATCTGGCTCGTGGTGGGCCTGGCGGAATGAGCTCACGGCCGGGCCGCCGCCGACGCGACGAAGCGACGGGCGACGGAGGGCTCCGCCGCCCAGTGCGTGTGCAGGTAGCTGGCGTGGACGCGCTGCCGGACGAACCCCTCGACGCGCCGCTCCGGGTGCGTGAACCCCCAGGCGGGGGTTTCGCCGGCGCCCGGCTCGACCACCGTGCGGTGGAACTCGTGGCCGCGCAGCCGGGTTCCGGCCGCGGCGAGGGAGCTGTCCGACACGGCCACGGCCTCGCGGTAGCCGAGGGTCAGGCGCTGCGACATCCGGGCCTCGGCGTCCAGCACCCCGCACATGGGCTTCCCGTCGAGGCTCCGCGCCAGGTACAGCAGCCCGGCGCATTCGGCGGCGATCGGCCCGCCGGCGGCGGCGAAGTCCGCAACCGCCCTGCGGAGCGGCTCGTTGGCCGAGAGCTCGGGGGCGTACACCTCCGGGAAACCGCCGCCGACCACCAGGCCGGCAGTGTGCTCCGGCAGCTGCTCGTCGCGCAGCGGGTCGAAGCTGACGACCTCGGCGCCGGCCGCGGTGAGCAGCTCCGCGTGCTCGGCGTACGAGAACGTGAACGCCGCCCCGCCGGCGACGGCGACCACGGGCCGCCGCCCCGGACCCGCGCCAGGGCCCGGGATCCGGCCTGCTGCGGCCGCGGCGGACCCGTCGGCCGCCTGCTGCCCGTGGGCCCCGGCCCCGGCCAGCGCCTGCTCCGGGGACCAGACGTCGCAGGCCAGCGGCGGCGCCGACCGGGCCAGCGCCAGCAGCGCCTCCAGGTCGCAGCCGGCCCGGACCTGCTCCGCCAACGCCGCCACCGAGGCCACCGCGTCCGCCCGGCGCTCGGCCACCGGCACCAGCCCCAGGTGCCGCGACGGCGCTGACACCTGCGGGGCCCGCCGCAGGACGCCCAGCACCGGGGTGCCCGCCTCCTCCAGCGCCTCCCGCAGCATCGCCTCGTGCCGGTCGGAACCGACCTTGTTCAGGATCACCCCGCCGAGCCGCACCTGCGGGTCGAACGAGGCGAAGCCGTGCACCAGCGCCGCCACCGACCGCGACTGCGAGGACGCGTCGACCACGAGCACCACCGGCGCCCGCAGCAGCTTCGCGACCTGCGCCGTCGACGCCAGCTCGCCGCGGCCCGCGGCCCCGTCGTAGAGCCCCATCACACCCTCGACGACCGCCAGGTCGCAGCCCGCGGCCCCGTGCGCGAACAGCGGCGCGACCAGCTCCGGCCCGCACATGAACGCGTCGAGGTTGCGTCCAGGCCGCCCCGTGGCCAGGGCGTGGTAGCCGGGGTCGATGTAGTCCGGGCCGGCCTTGTGCGGGGACACGGCCAGGCCGCGCCCCGCGAAGGCCGCCATCAGGCCCGTCGCGACGGTGGTCTTGCCGCTGCCCGACGAGGGCGCGGCGATCACCAGGCGCGGCACGCCCGACACGCGCGTGGTCACCACTCGATGCCCTTCTGGCCCTTCTGGCCCGCGTCCATCGGGTGCTTGACCTTCGTCATCTCCGTGACGAGGTCGGCGAACTCCATCAGCTTCTCCGGCGCGTCCCGGCCCGTGATCACCACGTGCTGGGTGCCCGGCCGGTTGCGGAGCACCTCGACGACCTCGTCGACGTCGATCCAGCCCCACTTCATCGGGTACGCGAACTCGTCCAGCACGTACAGCCGGTGCGTCTCGGCGGCCAGGTCCCGCTTGACCTGCTCCCAGCCCTCCTTGGCCGCCTGCTCGTTGTCGAGCTGCGCGTCACGCTGCACCCAGGACCAGCCCTCGCCCATCTTGTGCCAGACGACGGCGCCGCCCTCGCCGGAGGCGCCGAGAACCTTCAGCGCGTTCTCCTCGCCCACCTTCCACTTCGCCGACTTGACGAACTGGAACACCCCGATCGGCCAGCCCTGGTTCCAGGCGCGCAGCGCCAGCCCGAACGCAGCCGTCGACTTGCCCTTGCCCGGCCCGGTGTGGACGAGGACGAGCGGGCGGTTGCGGCGCTGACGGGTGGTGAGTCCGTCGTCGGGGATGACGGTCGGCTGTCCCTGCGGCATTACGCGGCCCTCCTGTTGGTGTGCGATGACGACGGCGACATCGCCGACGTGCGTACGTTCTTCACGAGCCCGGCCAGTGCGTCGGCCCGCAGCCCCTCCAGCGTCACGGCCGGGCCGCCGAGCTCCGCGGCCAGCGCCCCGGCCAGGCCCAGCCGGACCGGGCCGGACTCGCAGTCCACGACCACCGAGGCGACCCCGTCGGCCGCCAGCAGCCGGGCACTGCGCGCCGCCAGCCCGCGGGCGTCCCCGGCCAGGGCGCCGGCCGAAGTGGCCCGCCCGTCCGTGACGACCACCAGCAGCGGGCGGCGGCTCGGGTCCCGCAGCCGCTCGATCCGCAGCACCTCGCGCGCCTTCAGCAGGCCCGCGGCCAGCGGGGTGCGGCCACCGGTCGGCAGCCGCTCCAGCCGGACGGCCGCCGCGTCCACCGAGGAGGTGGGCGGCAGCGCCAGGTCGGCGCCGGAACCGCGGAAGGTGATCAGGCCGACCTTGTCGCGGCGCTGGTAGGCGTCCAGCAGCAGCGACAGCACGGCGCCCTTGACCGCGCCCATGCGCTGCCGGGCGGCCATCGAGCCGGAGGCGTCGACGACGAAGAGCACGAGGTTGCCCTCGCGGCCCTCCCGGGTGGCCTGGCGCAGGTCGTCCTTGCGGACCACGAGCCCGCGGCCGCTGCGCCCGCGGGCCTTCTGGTGCGGGGCGGCGGCGTGCAGGGTCGCGGCCAGGTGCAGCTTCGTCAGCTGGCCGCGCGGGCGCTGCGCGCCGGTGGTACGGCCGTGCGCGGTGCGGGCGCGCGAACGGCGGCCGGACGCGCCCTCGCCGAGGCCCGGCACGCTGAACATCTTCGTCCGGAACGGCTCTGCGGCCCGTACGGCAGCCTGCTCGGGCGCGTCCCCGCCCTGCCCGGCGGCGGGCTGCGGGGCGGGGGAGGGGGAGTCGGTGTCGGTCCCTGGGTCGGCGTCGGCGGGCTCATGGGCCTCCTCCGGCGCCTCGGGCCCGCCCTGCGGGGGAACCCCGCCGCCGTCGGGCCCGCCACCGTTGTCGTCGGGCCCCTCCGGTCCCGGATCCGGGTCCGGATCGGGGTCCGGCTCCGGCTCCGGCTCGGGCTCGTCGTCGGCGAAGCCGTCCAGGATCTCGTCGAGCCTGGCCTCGTCCAACCCCGGTGCGTCGAAGGGGTTCCGGCGCCGGCGGTGGGGGAGGGCCAGCAGTGCGGCCTGCCGGACGTCCTCCTTCAGCACCGCGGTACGCCCGGCCCAGGCGGCCAGGGCGGCCGCCGTGCGGGCCATGACGATGTCGGCGCGCATGCCGTCCACCTCGAAGCCGGCGCAGACCGCCGCGATCATCAGCAACGCGTTGTCGCCCAGCCGGACCTTCGGCAGCAGGGCCCGTGCGGCCACCACACCGGCCCGGACCTCGGCCTCGTCACCGGCCCAGCGGGCCGCGAAGGCGGCGGGGTCGTCCTCGTAGGCGAGCCTGCGCCGGACCACCTCGACGCGCTGCTGCGGCTCCCGGGAGGCGGCCACCTCCACGGTCAGCCCGAACCGGTCGAGCAACTGCGGGCGCAGCTCGCCCTCTTCCGGGTTCATCGTGCCGACGAGCAGGAACCGCGCGGCGTGCCGGACGGAGACGCCCTCCCGCTCGACGTACGAGGCTCCCATGGCGGCGGCGTCGAGCAGCACGTCCACCAGGTGGTCGTGGAGCAGGTTGACCTCGTCGACGTAGAGGATCCCGCGGTGCGCATCGGCCAGCAGCCCGGGCTCGAAGGCCTTCACCCCGTCGGCGAGGGCGCGTTCGATGTCGAGCGCGCCGACCAGCCGGTCCTCGGACGCGCCGACCGGCAGCTCCACCATGCGGGCGGGCCGCTCGGCCGAGGCCGCGGACTCGTGCGGGCCGTCCGGGCAGCCGGGGTCGGGCGCGGCGGGGGCGCAGGAGAACCGGCAGCCGGGAACGACGTCCACCTGCGGCAACAGGGCCGTCAGCGCGCGCACCGCGGTCGACTTGGCGGTGCCCTTCTCGCCGCGCACGAGCACGCCGCCGACCGCCGGGCTCACGGCGTTGAGCAGCAGCGCCAGCCGCAGGTCGGTCTGGCCGACCACAGCGGTGAACGGATAGGGCGTGCTCATGTGCTCACTCCTCGCGTACGGGTGTACTGGTGCGGCTGGATGCACGGCTGCGGCCGCCGCTGTGGCCGGCGCCGGTGCCGCGGTTCGGTGTGCGTGGTGCTGGTGCTGGTGCTGGTGCTGGTGCCGGTGTGGGTGCCGCGGGCCCGGGCCGCTGCGCGGAGCACTCCCCGACCCGCCCTTTCACCGTTTCCCGGGACTCCGCCCCGGCCCCCGCACAGCGGGGCGGGTGCAGCCGGCGTGCTGCTGCCGCGCGGGGCGGTGCTGTGGTTCTCGGCGGCTCCGAACCCGTCCCCGCGCTGCGGCATTTCTGCCCGCGCGGCGTTTGAGCGCGCGGGCGCGGAGCGCCCGTTCCGGGGTCCGGGGGCGCAGCCCCCGGTTTCGGGAAGGGGCGGGGAGGGGACAGCCGCCCGCAGGGCCCGGGCCCCGGCCCGGCTCCCCGCGGCGGCCACGGGAGCGGCGCCGGGTACGGCATCCCCGGCGGGTACGGCATCCCCGGCGGGCCCGGCATCCCCGGCGGGCGCGGTCGGCGCGGCGGAGGCCCGGGCCGCAGCCCGGCCCCGCGCGGCGGTCGAGAGGGCGGCGGCGGTCACGGCGCCCCCGGCGGGAGGAAGGGGAGGCCCGCGGGGGCACCGCCGTCGATCAGGCGGAGCAGGGCCGCGGTGTCGGCGTGTTCCTCGATCAGGTCGCCGAGCAGGTCGAGCTGCTCCTCGCGGAGCCCCGCGAAGGACGTGTCCGGGGCGGGCACGAACCGGCGGCCGGCCGCGGCCGCGACCTCCCGCAGGAAGGCCCGGCGGAACGCGTCCGACTCCAGCGAGCCGTGCCAGTGGGTGCCCCAGACCGCGCCGACCCGGCAGCCGTCCAGGAACGGTTCGCCGCCCAGGACCTCGGCCACGCCGTGGTGGATCTCGTACCCGTCGACGGGCTCGCCCAGCGCCGAGCCGGTCGGCCGGGCCAGTGTCTTCTCCTGCGCGAAGCGGACCCGGACCGGCAGCAGCCCGAGGCCCTCGACCACGCCCGCCTTCGACTCGACCTCGTCCTCGATCCGCTGGCCGAGCGCCTGGAAGCCGCCGCAGATGCCGAGCACCGGCCGTCCCTCCGCGGCGCGCCGCGCCAGCGCATCGGCGAGCCCGCGCTCGCGCAGCCACTGCAGGGCCTTCACCGTGCCGCGGGTGCCGGGTACGACGACGAGGTCCGCGTCGGCGAGTTCCTCGGCCCGGTCCACGAACCGCACGACCACGCCCGGTTCCGCCGCCAGCGCGTCGACGTCCGTGAAGTTGGACATCAGCGGCACGGCGCAGACCGCGACGCGCAGCACGTCCGCGCCGACCGGCGGGGCGACGACCGATTCGCGCACGGCTCCGCGCAGGGAGACCCGTAGGCCGTCCTCCTCGTCGATGCCGAGCCCGTGCCGGTACGGCAGGACCCCGTACGTGGCGCGGCCGGTGAGGGACCGGAGCATCTCCATGCCCGGCTCCAGCAGCGAGACGTCGCCCCGGAACTTGTTCACCAGGTAGCCCGCGATCAGTGACTGGTCGGGCTCCGACAGCAGCGCCGTGGTCCCGAAGAAGGACGCGAAGACCCCGCCGCGGTCGATGTCGCCGACCACGACGACGGGGAAGCGCGCGGCCCGCGCGATCCCCATGTTCACGATGTCGGTCCGGCGCAGGTTGATCTCGGCCGGACTGCCCGCCCCCTCGCAGATCACGGCGTCATACGTGCCCCGCAGCTGCTCCAGGCAGTCCGTGACGACGCCGAGCAGCTGCTCCTGGCGGCCGCCGTGGTAGCCGCGGGCGCTCATCTCGCCGACCGGCTTGCCCAGCAGCACCACCTGGCTGCTGCGGTCGCTGCCGGGCTTGAGCAGGACGGGGTTCATCAGCGCGGTCGGTTCGACGCCGGCCGCCTGCGCCTGCATGGCCTGCGCCCGCCCGATCTCGGCGCCCTCGCGGGTCACGAACGAGTTGAGCGACATGTTCTGCGCCTTGAACGGCGCCACCTTCACGCCCTGGCGGGCCAGCCAGCGGCAGATGCCCGCCGTGACCACGCTCTTGCCCGCGTCCGACGTCGTACCGGCGACGAGGAGTCCCCCCGCCCGCTTCGTGCCGCTCATGCCCGTCCCTTCGCCGACTTGCCCGTCCGTCCCGGCTTTCCCGGCCGTCCCGGCTTCCCCGGCCGGTGCGACGCCGCGTACCGCAGGGCCGCGCAGGCCCCCAGTGCCAGCCACGTCACCTGCTGCGAGAGCCGTACCGCGCGCTCGATGTCGGCGAGTTCCACCGGTCGGCCCGCCGCGCCGTTCAGCACGGCCCGGTGTTCGACCCGCCCGCCGTACGAGAGGGTGCCGCCGAGCCGTACGCCGAGGGCTCCTGCGAAGGAGGCCTCCACCGGCCCGGCGTTGGGGCTCGGGTGCGAGGCGGCGTCGGCGCGCCAGGCCCGTACGGCGCCCCGCCGGTCCGGGCCGGCGACGACCGCCGCGAGCGCGGTCAGCCGGGCGCCGGGCCAGCCCGCGAGGTCGTCGAGCCGGGCGGAGGCCCAGCCGTAGCGCAGGTGGCGGGGCGACTTGTGGCCGACCATCGCGTCGAGGGTGTTCACGGCGCGGAAGGCCAGCAGTCCGGGGACGCCGGCGACGGCGCCCCACACGAGGGCCCCGACCACCGCGTCGGAGGTGTTCTCGGCCACGGACTCGACGACGGCGCGGGCCATCTGCTGCTCGTCCAGGGCCTGCGGGTCGCGCCCGCACAGGTGCGGCAGCCGCTCCCGGGCCACCTCGGCGTCCCCGGCGGCGAGCGCCCCGCCGATGGCGCGGGCCTCCCGGCCCAGCGTGGTGCCGCCGACGACGGCCCAGGTGGCGGCGGCGGTCAGGGCGATCCGGGCGGCCGCGGACCGGGAGCGCACGGCGCGGGAGGCCAGCGCGCCGACGGCGGCCGCGCCCCCCACGCAGACGAGGGTGTGGACGGCGCCGCGGGCCCGGTCGTCGCGCCACAGGGCGCGTTCGACGGCGGCGGCGGCCCGTCCGAAAGCAGCCACGGGGTGCCCGCGACGCGGATCGCCGAGGATCCGGTCGCCGATCAGGCCCGCCGTGGCGCCGTACGCGAAGACGCGATCGGCACGCATGGTTGCAGGTATGTCCTCACTCAGGGTCCGCGCCCTGGTTCGACGTGTCCGGCGGCGAGAGTTCCTGGCTCCCGGACCGCACGCGTCGCGTGCGCCCCGGTGACAGTGGCGGGACCGCGCCGGATTCGCACCGGACTTCCTCTCCATGCCGCCGTGATGGCTCGGGCAGTCCACCACGCACCGCGAACGCCCGTCAACTCGCCGTTGACCTGCGGCGAGGCAGGTCACACACACCGGTCGCGGACGCCCTCACGAAGGCCCTCACGAAGGCCCTCGCGGACGCCGCCCGGGACGCCCTCCGGGAGGCGTCCGCGGACACGGGAAAGCTCCCCCCGGGCGAACCCGGAGGGAGCTTTCGCGCGTGGTGCCTGCCGTCGTCAGCTGACGATCAGGTAGATGCCGTACGCGACGGCCGCGGCGACGACCGCGAAGCAGGCGTACGCACCGCTGCGGGCCAGGGTGGCGGCGCCGCCCTGCTCGGTGGCGGCCTCGTGCTTCGACAGGCCCACCAGGCCCAGGGTGAACAGGGCCACGAGGGCGACGGTGGCGGAGAGGCTGACCCCGAAGACGGAGCCGAGGGCTGCCCAGTCGATCTTCATACTGCGGATTCCTCTGTTGTTCGCGGGGTCAGACCGTGGCCGCGGGGGCCGTGGGGGTCGACGGGGCGGGCGCCGGGATGGTGGCCTTCAGGTCCTCGCCCGCCACGGCGGCGGCGGTCGGCGGGACGGTGACGGCGGCCATGGCCGTGGTGACCACGCCCGGGGCCTCGACGTCGACCGGCTGGACGTCGTTGACGTTGCTGTGGTCGACGACCTTGCGGCGGGAGATCAGCCAGATGGCGACGCAGGAGCCGACGAGGAAGAGCGCGACGGCGGCGACGCCGACGTCACCGGTGCGCATGACCATCTCGGCGAGCGCGGAGACCAGGGCGGCGGCCGGCAGGGTCAGGCCCCACGCGACGAACATGCGGGTGGCGGTGGACCAGCGGACCACGCCGCCCTTGCGGCCCAGGCCCGCACCCATGACCGCGCCGGAGCAGGCGTGGGTGGTGGAGAGGGAGAAGCCGAGGCTGGAGGAGGCCAGGATGACGCTCGCGGCCGAGGTCTGGGCGGCGAAGCCCTGCTGCGGCTGGAGGTCGGTCAGGCCCTTGCCCATGGTGCGGATGATGCGCCAGCCGCCCAGGTAGGTGCCGAGGGCGATGGCCGTGCCGGCGGAGACGATGACCCAGACCGGCGGGTTCGCACCGGAGTGCAGGGCGCCGCCGGCGACGAGCGCCAGGGTGATGATGCCCATCGTCTTCTGCGCGTCGTTGGTGCCGTGCGCGAGGGAGACCAGGCCGGCGGAGGCGATCTGGCCGGCGCGGTAGCCCTTCGCGGAGGTCTTCTCGCCGACCCGGTTGCCGAGCTTGTACGTGACCCGGGCGGCCAGCATCGAGGCCACACCGGCCACGATCGGCGCGGCGACGGCCGGGATGAGCACCTTGGTGACGATGACGTCGCCGTTGACGGCGTCGATGCCGGCGGAGGCGACCGCGGCACCGATCAGGCCGCCCATCAGGGCGTGCGACGAGCTGGACGGCAGACCGACCAACCAGGTCACCAGGTTCCAGAGGATCGCGCCGACCAGGGCAGCAAAGATCACTTCGGGCTGGATGCCCTCTTCGTTGACGAGGCCCTTGGAGATCGTCTTGGCGACCTCCACGGACATGAAAGCGCCGACGAGGTTGAGCACGGCGGACATGGCCACCGCCGTCTTGGGCTTGAGGGCGCCAGTCGAGATGGTGGTCGCCATCGCGTTGGCTGTGTCGTGGAAACCGTTCGTGAAGTCGAACACGAGAGCGGTGATGATCACGATCCCGAGGAGAAGCGTTATGTGCTCCATTTACCCAGGCTTCTGTTTGGCGTCAGTGGCTCGCCGACCGTAGGCAACCTGGGTGAACGGAAGATGAACTGACATCGTCCGAGTGGTGGATCCGGTCGACGCCCCCTCCCGGTCTTCGTCCCGGTTTCGGGGTTCATATGTCGATTAATGCATGTCAAAGCGGGGTTAACGAACCCTCCGGCCTGGCTGGACGGGCCTCCGGCGGGCCTCGAAGCGGAGTCGAAAGTGATCCACATCACCCTCGGCGGATCCTGCGTGGACACGGCCCCGGCACCCGTTCCGGCCGCCGCGGCCGGGGTTCCGCTTCCCGTCGGCCGCACGGTCGGCCCGTTCCCCGGTGGCCCGCCCGCGCTCCCGCCTCGACACTGGAGCGGTGCGTACCGCCACTGCGACGGCCGCAGCCGTCGCCACCACCCTCGTCGGCGCCGGCGCGGCCGCGGTCGCGGCCGGCCGCTACGCCGCCGACGCCGCCCTGCGTCCCCGGCCCGGCCGGCCCCTGCCCGGCGGGCCCAGACTGAGCGTCCACTCCACCGGCCCGGGCCGCGTCGCGCTGACCCGCTCCCTGGCCTCGTTGCGCCCCGGCACCTACGGCCTGGCCGGGCCGGGGGTGCACGCCATCGTCGGGTCGGTCCTGGGGGGGGGGGCCCACAAACCCAACAACGTCCTCCTCCGACTCCCTGCCGTCCCCCCCCGCCACCCCGCCCCCCGCCCCCCCTTCCCCCCCCCCCCCCCCGCCCCCCCG